>JAHEFS010000048.1 GCA_024640045.1 Chromatiales bacterium
CGCGCGACAGTCGTGGAATGCGAAGTAGCAGGCGACGAAAACCCTGATCACTCCATTTCAGCACCGTGGCTTGCTCGACAACGCGGACTGACGCGGCTCGTGGTGCTTCACCCAGCACGGCCAACTCACCGATCATAGCGCGAGGTTCCAGCGTTGCGAACACCCGCTCCACGCCATCACGAACTACATAGGTTTCGACGGTGCCCTCAAGCAGGAAAACCATGGAATCGGGCGGGCCCCCTTCCTCGAACAGCAGGTCGCCGACGCCCAGCTCAACAATTTCGCCACGGATAGGAAGTATAAACCCCCTGTTCTGAGATTCAGCCAGCTATCATTGGCCTCGGAATTGGGTCGTTCAGCAACGTTCCGACCCCTGATCCACCGGCCTGCTGGTCGCCAGGTAGTTTCAGGCCACCCCCACCACGCCAAAATGGCGCCATTGCCCCAACGCAGCCGTATTGGACCTTGGGCTCACCACCCAGATCAGCTGAACCCAAAGGCACCCCCGCCGTAACCTGGCGGCCCGCACGCTGTGACGACGACGGACTCGTCCCGGTTCTGCACATGGTCCAGGATTCTACGAATCAAAAACGGTTCCTAGATCGCCGCAATCACGCGTAGCCAATAAAGGGGTCAGAGCCCTTTAATCTGACGCCTTTATTCTTTGTAAACGCAGGAAACCTGTAAAGGCTACATATTGCGGCGGTATTCGCCCCCGACTTCGTACAGCGCATGACTGATCGAGCCCAGTGAGCAGGACCTGGCCGCCTCCATCAGGGCGGCGAAGGTGTTGCCGCGCTCGCGCGCAACCGCCTGCAAGTGTCGCAACTGCTGCTCGGCCTCGGCCTGGTGGAAGTCACGGAATTCGGTAACATTCTGCACCTGTTGTTGTTTTTCTTCCTCCGATGAGCGCATCAGTTCCTGCTCACCGCCCACGGCGTGGCTCTCTTTCCCGCCCAGGAAGGTGTTCACCCCGACGATCGGCAGGCTGCCATCGTGCTTCTTGTGCTCGTAATACAGGCTTTCTTCCTGGATCCGGCTGCGCTGGTACATGGTGTCCATGGCCCCCAGCACGCCGCCGCGTTCTGAAATCCGCTCGAACTCCTGGTACACGGCCTCTTCAACGAGATCGGTCAGTTCATCGACGATGAAGCTGCCCTGCCAGGGGTTCTCGCAGAAGTTCAGGCCCAGTTCCTTGTTGATGATCATCTGGATCGCCACCGCCCTTCTGACGCTCTCCTCGGTCGGCGTGGTGATGGCCTCGTCGTAAGCGTTGGTGTGCAGCGAGTTGCAGTTGTCGAACAACGCGTACAGTGCCTGCAGGGTGGTGCGGATATCGTTGAACTGGATTTCCTGCGCATGCAAGGACCTGCCAGAGGTCTGGATGTGATACTTCAGCATCTGGCTGCGCGCACTGGCCCCGTAGCGCTCGCGCATGGCGCGCGCCCAGATGCGTCGGGCCACCCGGCCAATGACGGTGTATTCCGGGTCCATGCCGTTGCTGAAGAAGAAACTCAAATTCGGCGCGAAAGCGTCGATGTTCATGCCGCGGGCCAGGTAGTACTCGACGATGGTGAAACCATTCGACAGCGTGAACGCCAACTGGCTGATCGGGTTCGCCCCTGCCTCGGCGATGTGGTAACCGGAGATCGAGACCGAGTAGAAGTTGCGCACCTGGTGGTCGACGAAATACTGCTGGATATCGCCCATCATGCGCATCGCGAACTCGGTCGAGAAGATGCAGGTGTTCTGCGCCTGGTCCTCTTTCAGGATATCCGCCTGCACAGTGCCGCGCACCTTGCTGATGGTCTCGGCCTTAATACGCGCATATGTTTCGGCATCCACCACCTTGTCACCGGTGATGCCCAACAGGCGCAGGCCCAGGCCGTCGTTACCCTCGGGAAGTTCGCCGTGGTACTCAGGCTGGCTCTCCTTGAAGTACTTCTTGATGGTTTTGTTCGCTTTATCCCAGCCGCCGGTCTCATCCAGGTGTTTTTCCACCTGCTGGTCGATCGCCGCGTTCATGTAAAACGCCAGGATCATCGGCGCCGGGCCGTTGATGGTCATGGAAACGGACGTCTTCGCCGAGCACAGGTCGAAGCCCGAGTAGAGCTTTTTCAGGTCATCCAGCGTGGCAATGGAAACGCCCGAATTACCCACCTTGCCGTAGATGTCCGGGCGGGTGTGCGGGTCTTCGCCATAGAGCGTTACCGAGTCGAACGCAGTGGAAAGCCTGGCCGCCGGGTGGCCAGCGGCCAGGTAGTGGAAACGCCGGTTGGTGCGCTCCGGGGTGCCCTCGCCCGCGAACATCCGGATCGGGTCTTCCTGGGTGCGACGGTAGGGATAAACGCCGGCCGTGTAGGGGTAGGCCCCGGGAAGGTTCTCGCGCATCAGGAAACTGAGCAATTCGCCCCAGTCCGTATCGCGCGGCATGCCAATCTTGGGGATCTGCAGGTGGCTCAAACTCTCTCGGAAGTTGTCGCCGGTAATCTCCCGGCCGCGCACGGTGTAGGAGTATTGTTCTGTTCGAAGACCCGCCTTGCGCGAGGGCCATTGCTTTAATAGCGCCAATGCATCTGCCGAAAGCTCTGCAAGTGATGCGTTGTACCGTTGACGCAGCACCAGCAGGTACTCGGGACTAGGGACTAGGGACTCGGCGGCTCCGCCGCGGGACTCGGGACTAGGGACCAGGGACTCGACCGAAAGCGCTTCTGAAGGGTAGAGATCGAAGGCTGTTGGCAGGTCCGGGTCGTCAAGGTCTTTCAGGCACTCAAAATAATGCTGCGCCAGGCTGGCCGACTGGGCCTGGCGTTGAATCTCGGAGTTTGTGTCCCTGCCCTGCTCAGCGATTTCCGCCAGGTAGCGGGTGGCATTGCCGGGAATCAGCACCGTGGCCTTGGGCTCTTTCAGCGAGACATCGATATCCGGCGTCCACTCAGCTTCTGGCAGGCCCAGTTTCTCGCGCAGCTTTTTCACCAGGTTGAAGAACATCCAGGAAACCCCGGGGTCGTTGAACTGGCTGGCGATGGTCGGGTACACAGGGACCTCTTCGTCCACCATCTCAAAGGCCAGGTGGTTGCGTTTCCACTGCTTGCGCACATCCCTCAGGGCGTCTTCGGCCGCACGACGGTCATACTTGTTCAGGATCACCAGCTCAGCGAAATCCAGCATGTCGATTTTTTCCAGCTGGCTTTGTGCACCGAAATCCGAGGTCATCACGTAGACCGGGAAATCCACCATGTCGACGATTTCAGAATCGGACTGGCCGATGCCGGCGGTCTCCACCAGCACCAGGTCGAAACCGGCGGATTTCAGGAAGGCGATGGCGTCTTTCAGCATCGCTGAAGTGGCCAGGTGCTGGCGCCGGGTAGCCATTGAGCGCATGTACACTCTTTCCGAGCGCAATGAATTCATGCGAATACGGTCGCCCAGCAACGCACCGCCCGTGCGCCTGCGCGTCGGGTCCACGGCCAGCACGGCAATGGTCTTGTCCGGGAAACTGCTTAGCAGTCGATTGATGATCTCGTCAGTGACCGAAGATTTACCTGCACCGCCGGTTCCGGTAATGCCGATCACGGGCGCCTGCTGTTTCGTCCCGGCCCACTCGCGGCGTTTCAGTTTCAGCTCCGCCTCGCCGAAAACATCCGCTTCCAGGGCGGTCAGGACACCGGCGATGGCACGCGAGTCTTCGGGGTCAAACTGTTTCGGATAGCCCGGCGCCCGCCGTCCATCCGCTGCACGCTGCACCACGTCCTCGATCATTTCGACCAGACCCAGGTGCATACCGTCATCCGGATGGTAAATGCGTTCGACGCCATAAGCTTCGAGTTCGCTGATCTCGTCCAGCGTGATGGTGCCACCGCCCCCTCCGAACACCTTGATGTGCCCTGCCCCGCGCTCACGCAGCTGATCGATCATGTAGCGGAAATATTCGTTGTGCCCCCCCTGGTAAGAGGAAATCGCGATGGCGTCGGCATCTTCCTGGATGGCCGCGCGCACGATGTCCAGCACGCTGCGGTTGTGCCCCAAGTGGACGACCTCGCAGCCCTGCGCCTGGATCAGGCGCCGCATGATGTTGATGGCGGCATCGTGGCCGTCGAACAGGCTGGCCGCCGTCACGAAACGCAGCGGCGTGTCGATCGCGGTTTCCTTACCAACGCCAATGTCAGATGCGGGACGACTCACAGGCGAAACTCCGGGTGGTTGAATCTGTCCATTTTACAGGGTTTGCCCAAGGGTGACGCTCGTCACCGGGTTGCGGACCGCCTTGCCAACGCGACGTTCTGTAGCGCCAAATTCGCGCCCTGCTTAAAAACTCGGGTACGCAGGGGTATGATGAAAGGCTTAGGAACTCAATTTCGGAAGGATCCGAACATGCAAAATTTAATCACGCGGACCGCTCAGCTGGCCAGCCTCCTGGTGCTGACTTTGTTCTGCGCCACATTAGCCCAGGCCCAGAGCATCACCCGCGGGCCCTACCTTCAGCTGCAGACCACCGATGGAATTTCCATTCATTGGCGCACTGACGTGGCTACGGATTCGGTGGTGCGTTACGGCACCAGCCCCGGCAGCCTGACCCAAACGGCCAGCCTCGGCAGTTCAACCACGCAGCACCGCGTGCGCCTGAACGGTCTCAGCGCCGGGCAGCAATACTACTACTCGGTGGGCTCGTCCTCCGCTGCGCTGGCAGGCGATGCCAGCCATCACTTTTTCACCGCGCCCCCGCAGGGCGTGGCGGCCGATACCCGTATCTGGGTGATCGGTGATTCCGGCACGGCCGATGCCAACGCCGATGCCGTGTACAACGCATTCAGAACGTGGTCAGCTTCCGATCCGGCCGATTTCTGGCTGATGCTGGGTGACAATGCCTACAACAGTGGCACCGATAGCGAGTACCAGGCCGCCGTGTTCGAGACCTATCCCGAATTCCTGCGCCAGCTGCCGCTGTGGCCGACGCTGGGCAACCACGATGCCGGCTCGGCCAGTTCCAATCCACCCTCCGGCATCTATTACGACATTTTTGAATTGCCCGCCGCCAGTGAAGCGGGCGGCTGGCCCTCCGGCACCGAGGCGTATTATTCCTTCGATTACGCCAACATCCATTTCATCTGCCTGAATTCACAGGATGTCTCCCGCGCCGTCGGTGGCACCATGATGCAGTGGCTGGAGATGGACCTGATGGACAATACGCAGCCCTGGGTGATCGCCTTCTGGCACCACCCGCCCTACACCAAGGGGTCGCACAATTCCGACAGCGAATCCCGGTTGATCGACATGCGCCAGGTTGCCCTACCTATCCTGGAAGCCTGGGGCGTGGACCTGGTGATGACTGGACACAGCCATTCCTACGAGCGTTCCTACCTGCTGGACGGACACTACGGGTCTTCCGGCACGCTGGACCCGATCGCCAATGTGCTCGACCCGGGTGACGGCAGTGAAACCGGTGACGGCATGTACGAAAAACCTGATCTCGTGGCAGCGGCGAATGCCGGTGCCGTGTACGCAGTGGCCGGCAGTTCCGGCAAGATTTCTGGCGGGCCGCTGAACCATCCCGCGATGTTCGTCTCACTTAATTCACTGGGTTCGCTGGTGCTGGATGTATCCGGCAACCGCCTGGACGTGGCCTTCCTCGACCAGGCCGGTACCGTCCAGGACGAGTTCTCCGTCGTCAAGAACCCGGACTCCGATCCCCCGCTGATCACCGGCGCAACCGCGACTGATGCCAGCCACGTGCTGGTGAATTTCAATGAATCACTGAACTCAACGCAGGCTAACGAGGCAAGCAACTACTCGATTGCCGGCCTGACCATCAGCCAGGCGGTGTTGCAGCCAGAGTCACGCAGCGTCCGCCTGACCACCAGCACCATGACCAGCGGAGCCTCGTACTCCCTGGTGGTCAACAACCTGCGGGATATCGCCGGCAACACCATCGCGGCCAACTCCAGTATCGGCTTCGATTTCTTCGAGTGGATGACCCAGTCCTTCCAGGACGGTCTGGCCCCTGACCCGGGCTACACCGGCACACGGGATGCCTACATTCGCCAGGATTCCCCCGCCATCAGCTATGGTCTCGACCCAACGCTGCAGGTGGATGGCGACGAACCATCCGGCAGTGGTAATGACATGAACATCCTGCTGTCCTGGGATGTCAGCTCCATCCCGGCCGATGCCATCGTGGAAGATGCCTGGTTTGAACTCGAAGTCACCAACATCAGCGGCGGCGTGTACGAATGCTACGCATTATTGCGGCCCTGGACCGAAGCACAGTTGACCTGGAACCAGGCCTCCACCGGCAGCAACTGGGGTTCCGGCGGAGCCTCGGCTACGACCGACCGGGATAGCCAGGTGCTGTGCACGGTCGGTGCGGGCAATACCGGTCCACTCACCGTCAATCTGACCCAGGCCGGCCTTGACCTGGTTCAATCCTGGATCAGCGACCCGGCCGGAAACCATGGCCTGGTGATCAGCAACCCCGCCACGACAGACGGTGCTGACTTTCACTCACGCGAGTCCGGCAACTCCGTCGCCCGCCCCCGGCTCGAGGTGGTCTACCGGGTCCCCGTGGGTCCCGGCAACAACGATCCGGTGGCCAGTTTCAGCGACAGCTGCAGCGACCTGGACTGCACCTTCACCGATACCTCGACCGACAGCGACGGCAGCATAGTGGGCTGGGACTGGGATTTCGGCGACACTAACGGCTCCAACACGCAGAACCCCGGGCACACCTACGCGGCCGCCGGCGATTACATCGTTACCCTGACCGTCACCGATGACGACGGAGCCACGGCCCAGGTTCCCGCCCTCATCACCGTCAATGCACCGCCGTTGACGGTCGATCAGCTGGCGCTGGCGGATGTCAGTACCAGCGGATCACTGAACGGAACTTATGCCGACACGCACACCGATGACAAGGGAAGCGGGAACGCCCAGTCCATTACCGAGCGGGAAAGCGGCGGCAAGAAGAACGACCGCTACAGTTTTCTCTCACATACATGGCAGTTCGCCATCGCACCCGGTTCACCGATCACCGTCTATACCAATGCCTGGTCCAGCGGCTCGACCGACGGCGATACTTTCCAATTCGAATGGTCAACGGACAACAACTTCTTCCTGCCACTGTTTACGGTCTCCTCCATCAGTGACGCCAACAAGGAAAGCGCGCCGATAACGGCCAGTGGTACGATCTATATTCGGGTCACCGATACTGATCGAACTGCGGGCCACAAATCTCGCGACACTGTTTTCATCGATCACCTGTATATCCGTTCGAGCAACAGCACCCCGCCGGTGCCGCCAGTGGCACCCACCTCCCTTGCGGTGAGCAACGCAACCGGCAGCACGCTCGATCTGAGTTGGTCGCATGATAGCGATGACGAAACCAGCTTTGACCTTGAACGTTCGACAACGGTTGGCGGGCCATGGGTATCAGCCGGCTCTCCGGCTGGCGGCGCCAGCAGTTACACCGACACCGGCCTGGCCAGCGATACCACTTACTTCTACCGCTTGCGGGCGCGCAACAGCGCCGGCGTTTCGAGCTGGACCGACACCGCCAGCGGGATGACAGGTGCCGCTCCCCCGATTCAGCTCTCGGCGACCGGTTCCAAAGTGCGCGGGGCACACGTCATCGACCTGAGCTGGAATGGCGCCAATGGTGCGATGGTCGATTTGATCCGTAATGGTGATATCGTGGCAACGCTCTCGGCGTCCAGCTACCAGGACGCCACCGGCAACAAGGGCGGCGGAAGCTACCTGTACACGGTTTGCCTGGAGAACTCCGACACCTGCTCGAATGACGTGGTCGTGGCATATTGAAGTGAAGGCTCGGGTGTTTGCCCGGCTCGCCTGCCTGTCGCTGCTGATGGTCCAGGCGGGCTGGCAGCTGGCCTGGGCGCACCCCGACCTGTTGCTGCAGATCGAGGAGCTGAGCCGGCAACTGCAGGCCGAGCCCTACCGGGCGGATCTGTTGGGCCGGCGCGGTGATCTGTATCGCCGACACGGGGACTTTACTTCAGCCGCCGCGGACCTCGCCCGGGCCCGGTTGGCACAGCCCGGGTACCCCGCACTGGACTACTTCGAAGCGTTATTGCTGCTCGATACAGAGCAACCCGGCGCAGCTGCACAAATCCTGGACCGTTACCTTGCCAACCAGCCCGAGGACGCTTCCGGTTGGGTTCTGCGCGCACGGGCTCGGCTCGCCCTGGATCAGCCAGATCGGGCCGCCCGTGATTTCGCCGAGGCCATTCGGCGGGCTGAAGCCCCTCCTCCGGCACTCTATCGCGACTGGGCCATGGCACTGGCCGCCGCCGGCGAAAGCCAGTGGACCGCCGCCGGTGACGCGATCAACCAGGGGCTGGAGCAGTTTCCTCGCGACCCTGCCCTGCTGGCACTGGGTATTGACCTGGCCCTGGCCGGGAACCAACCGGCCGAAGCAGAGAACTACTTCGGCCGCCTGCCAGAAAAGGTGAACCAGCTCCCCCAATGGCAATTCAGGCTGGAACTGCTTCACTGTCTGCAGGGCAAGTCGAAACCCGGTTGCAAACCCTCGTGCCTGCAATCTGCAAAATCAGCGATGCAACATCAGGGGACCCAACAGGCTTCGCCAGACCCATCACCTGTTTGCAACGCACCGCCCGACGGTGCCGACCCGTAGCATCACCCGGCCGACTTGCCTGGCGGTCGGTGGGAAAGGAAAATGTCGGCAATCGCCACTTTTTCTGCTTACCGGTCTGCGGACTGATCAACCAGGCAACTCCGCAGTCGCTTACGCCTGCGTGATTCCCGAGGAGACAATCGAGTGATTCTTATGTCTGAAACCATTCAATCAGCAAAGCGCGTCGTCTGTGCCGGGGCATTTCTCACCCTGGTGGCACTCATGTTTGCAGCTCCGGCCCTGTGCGCCGAAGCGCCAGGCCATCTGTCCGCCCCGTCCATCGAAACCGACGCTGCCGAACTGGAAATGGCGGTCAAGCACCTGACGGCCGAAGAACTCAAAAGCGAAGCGGACCGGTGGCTCACGCTACTGCAAGACAACATCTACCGCCTGAACCAGGCCAAGATCACCCTCAAACGCGAAAACGATCGCATCGCCGCGGCGAAAGAAGCGGCAGATGAACAAGCTTCTACAAAGCCTGGCGATACCCTGGCCGACCAGGCTGAAAGGGAAACGGCCCGCAAGGAAAGCACATTGGAAGTGGTCGCAGAATTACGCGAACAGCGAATCAAGATCATCGATCGTATGAATATCGTGGTCGATGAACTCAGTGCAAAAATCGGACGCAAATCCAAGGAAGAAGAACACGAAGTCGTGGTGACCTATCGTTTGTATATCGATTCCGTCGAGGGCTTGCAGATAAACGTTTCGGATGCCCAGTCCACCCGCTCGACCATCGTCACCTGGGTGCGCTCTGAAGAGGGCGGAAAGCGATTACTGGATCACTTTCTGAAATTCCTGGGCATCGTTGCCGGTTTCTGGGTTCTGGGTAACGTGTTGAGCCGCCTGGTAAATCGCTTGATGGATGTGGCGGGGAGCACATCACAAATCATGCGCAAATTCATGGTGGACTTAACGCGGCGCGGACTGTTCGCGGTTGGTCTGTTACTGGGCCTTTCCGCGCTGGGGCTCAACATCACGCCGTTGATCGCGGTGATCGGCGCGGCCGGATTCGTTATCGCCTTTGCGCTGCAAGACACATTGAGTAATTTCGCCAGTGGGCTGATGATCATGCTTTACCGGCCTTTCGATATCGAAGATTTCATCGAGACTTCAGGCGTGATGGGCACGGTCAAATCCATGACCCTGATGACCACCAACATCCTGACCCCGGACAACAAGTTGATGATCGTGCCGAATAATTCCCTGTGGGGTCAGGTGATCACCAATGTCACGGGCAGCCACACGCGTCGAGTGGACCTGGTCTTCGGCATCGGTTACAGCGATGACATCGCCAAGGCAGAGCAGGTGCTGAGCGACATCCTGGGCAGCCATCCCCTGGTGCTCGAAGACCCTGCACCTGTCATCCGTGTCTCGGAACTCGGGGATTCCTCGGTCAACCTGATCTGCCGCCCCTGGGTGAACACCCCGGATTACTGGGCTGTTTATTGGGACGTGACGCGCCAGGTCAAAGAACGATTCGATGCCGCCGGAATCTCGATCCCGTTCCCGCAGCGTGACGTGCACGTGCACCACATTGAGCATCAATCCTGAGGTCGGTTTTTCAGGGGCCAGGCCCTGGGACTGACTGGCGAAAGGCATCGGCAAGCCGCGACACGCCTTCGCGAATGTCCGCTTCGGTGTAGTGCGCGAAACTCAGGCGCACGAAGTTCCTCAGGCCGCCGCTACCGGAGAAAAACGGTCCCGGCATGAGGCCCGCCCCTGCCTCGAGTGCGACTGAACGCAACTCGACGGCCTCGGTGCCGTTAGACATTTCCAGCCAGTAGAAATAACCTCCTGCCGGCTGAGTCCAGCGCGCAAGGTCATCAAAATGCTCCGACAAGGCATCGCCCATGGCTACCAGCCGATTTCTGTAGGCTTTACGGACGGCTTCCAAGTGCTGCTCCTGTAAGCCGCTGTCGATTGCATAACGTACGATGTGCGAGGTGACGTGATTGACGGAGCCGCCGCTGTTTACCCAGCCGCTGTCCAGCATGTTTTCCATCAACTCGCTATTGGCCTGGATCCAGCCCAGACGCAGTCCGGGGGCCAGAATTTTTGAGAATGAGCCCATGGAAAGGACGCGGCCACGATCGACCATGGTGCCCATGGCCGGCGGCACTTCGTCAAAGTACGACAGCATCTGGTAAACCTCGTCAGCCGCCACGACAAATCCATGCTCAGTGCTGAGGTCGGCCAACCGCTCGCGGCGTTCGCGGCTCAGGGTGAGGCCACTGGGGTTGTTGAAGCTGGGAATGGTGTAGACCAGCGCCGGAGGCGAGCGGCGCAACGCCTTTTCCAGGATATCGATTTGCATGCCATCCTGATCCACCGGAATACCGACGATATTCAGGCCATGATCACGGAACACCTGGAACGCCAGGAAATAGCTGGGCTCTTCCACGTACACCGTGTCTCCCGGCCGGGTGAACCGGTCACAGACAAAGTCCAGTGCCTGGGAGTTTCCGTTGGTCAGGAACAGTTCTTGCGCCGAGACGGGTTTGCCATGGGCCCGCCCCAGGAATAGGGCCAACGAGGATCGAAACCGCTCGTCCCCCTGTTTCTCGCCGTAATTGAAATCCAGCGGACGAGCCGTTTCCAGGAAGCCCTCCATCGCCCTGCGAAACAATTCCACCGGCAATAAATCGGCCGAAGGTTGTCCGATACCGAAATTTATGCTGCCAGGCGGCGGCTCAGTGTCAAACGCAACCTTCAGGTTGTTGTCCTCATCGTCGCGACGGCCGTCCCGCCGGGCGCCGCGCCGGCCGCGATGTCGGCCGCGACATCTCCCTGCGGGCACCGGACTGGCGCGCGTTGTGCGACCGGTTCAGGTCCCGGGTGTTGATCGACTGCCGCGTCGAAGGCATTGCCGGCCGCGTCGAGGGGGTGGTCGCTGGCCGCGTCGAGGGGGTGGTCGCTGGCCGCGTCGAGGGGGTAGTCGCTGGCCGCGTCGAGGGGGTGGTCGCTGGCCGGGTCGAAGGCCGGGTGGCCGAGGCTCCCCCATTGGCCGGCGACCACTTCCCACCTTCCCGGGTTTGCCAGTCATTGCCCTCCCTGCGCACCACCTGACCGCTGCGATCAGCGTACAGGTCATTTGCCCTGCCGGTGGCCGGACGCGCCTGTTTCAACTCGCGGCTGGCCAGTGCAGGCTCAGCATTGCGCGCGCGGTTTTCCGGACGGTTGTACAAATTCCGGTTCGAAGCACGATCGGCAATGTCGGGTGACTTGCCGATGCGGTCGGCAATCTTGTCCCGGTTGCCGATATTGATGTCGTTGCCAATGTTGATGTTGATATCGCCATTGTTGATGAAGGTCGGCCCGCGATAGCCGCCGCCGTACCAGCCGCCGCAACACCCCCAGGGGCGATAACCACCGTGGTAACCACCACCCCAGCCAATGCCGAAACTGAAGAAACCGTTACTCCAGGTGAGTCCAAAGTTCCAACCGGTCCATGGGTTGTAACCGACGTGAAAACCGTAGGTTGCCGGCCGTGGATAGTAATAGCCACCCCAGTAGGGTGGGTAGTGCCAGCCCGTCCCGTAAACCGGGACACCATAGTAGGGGTAGGACCACAAATACCCGGGCGTGTACCCAACGTAAACGACTTCAGGCGTCGATTGGTAAACATGCACGTGGGTCACGTTGTACACCGGCTCGCTGGGCGGAATCTTGGCAATTTCCTCTTCAGGCACCGAATCCGCCACGGCCCACGGCCCGCTGGGAGCGGGCGCTGCAAACCAGACCCCGTCATCCACCGCGTAATAACGCCCCTTGATCTGCAGCACCTGGGTTCCCGTATTTATCGCGTAAGCGACTTCAGTCCCGTCAATTTTCCGGAACTCGGGCTTGCCATCGTATTCCACGCTCAGGCTGGCTTCTGAACGCTTGATGGCCGCGGTCTGTGGAATGGCGGCATCCAGCACGGCTTCATCAGCCTCCTCGGTGCCCGCGACTGAAACCCGCAGGCCGCCGACATCTGAAGCCGGCGGGATTTGCGCAAAGCTGTCCGGCAATTGGTCTGGCCGTACAAATTCCCAGGGACCACTTTGGCTTGAGGCTCGGTACCAGCGCCCGGACAACAGCAGGTACATTTTGCCGCCGGCCAACTCGCGCAGCCACGGGCTTTCTGTATTGCTGACGTACAGCAGATCCCCGCCCGCCAGCGACACCCAGTCCGGCTTACCCTGGGTTACGATCAATTCAGTCGGTGCCGTCGCCACGACAATACCCGGCGGTGTCGTTGGTCCGGAGTCATCCACGGGTACTTCGGACAACATTTGTTTGAGATCGGCCGGCGGTTGCGTCGTGGACTGCCAGGGCCCCAGCGGGTCGTCTGCGACGTACCAGAACCGCCCGCTGGACAGCCAGCAACCCTTGCCGCGTTTCTTGCAGGCGACCGCGAAGGGCACGTTCATCACCCGCTCGTAGTCACTGCCCTCAATGTCAGTCAGCCGGGGTTCGCCGTCATACAGCAATAAAACGGCCAACTCCTCCCGGAACACGATCACGGGCGGATCGGTGTTCAGGTTGTCCAGGCTTTGTTGAACGACCTCCGCCGTGTCCAGGCTGGCGGCCAGGCGCTCCATGGAGATTTCGAAACCGGATTCCGGAACGGCCGCCTCGACAATGGCTGTGAAGCGCTGTTCATCAGCGACTTCGGATTCTGGCCAGGTCACTTTGTCCACCTCGATACTCTGTACCACTGCCACATCCGAATCGCGGTCCGTTTCGATTCGCGCGGTAAACCACAGGGCACCGAAAATCGGCTCATCCCGGTTGTCCAGCTCAATCGAAAAAGCAGCCCTGCCGCTGAGCAGGTTGCCATTCAGTTTCTCCGGCTGGGGCTGATAGACGACAATCGTCCCGCCATCTGCCGAAATCTCCTGCGGCCAGTGAAGGTCCGCCAGCGCGGAAGCCGAGAACAAGGCTGCAAGCAGCAACAGGTTGAGAATCGTGAAGGGTCGGAAAACCGAGTCACGGGCGGAGAATGATTGTTTCATGAAATGCACCTCTTTCGAATCCTGAACGCTGCCCCAGGCCATGACCGGCAGGCAGGCACGCGTTATCGCTCATTCTCAGCATGATAGCGCATTCCCGCCACAGCATGACCGCAGGCAGGTTTCCCTCGAGGTCGCCTGTGTTAGAGTCGCTGCCTGCTTCAAATACGAATAGGTTTCAGCCGTGAAAAAACTGATTTTTACCTCGCTACTCATCCTGCTCGCCGCCTGCGGGCAAAAACCTGCACCGGCGCCCGCCGAACCCGCAACCGGGGCACATCCTGCCTTGCCGGAAGGGTTCACCCTGGTCGAAACATTCGAAGGGGATGCGGATGGCATCGCAATTCCCTACACCAAGTACCAGCTGGATAACGGCTTGACCGTGATCCTGCACGAAGACCATTCCGACCCGTTGGTGCACGTCGATGTCACCTACCACGTGGGATCCAACCGCGAGGAAGTCGGCCGCTCGGGATTCGCGCACTTTTTCGAACACATGATGTTCGAGGGTTCCGAGAACGTCGGTGATGACGAACACTCCAGGATCGTTTCCAACGCCGGTGGCACGGACAACGGCTCGACCAATTCGGACCGCACCAATTATTTCGAAACCCTGCCGGCCAATCAGCTGGAAACGGCACTCTGGCTGGAAGCGGACCGAATGGGGCTACTGTTGCCCGCGGTGACACAGGAGAAGTTTGAAATTCAGCGCGAGACGGTGAAGAACGAGCGCGGCCAGCGGGTTGACAACCAACCCTATGGACGCGCCTTCGAAACGCTTTCCAAGGCCCTCTACCCACAGGAACACCCCTATTCCTGGCCGGTGATTGGCTGGATCGAAGACCTTAACCGAGCCGACCTGAATGATCTCAAGCGGTTTTTCCTGCGCTGGTACGGGCCCAATAATGCGGCCCTGACCATCGGCGGCGATATCGACCCGATCCAAACCCTGAAGTTGGTCAAAAAGTACTTTGGCAGCATCCCGGCCGGTCCTGCAGTCGAAAACCTGCCGAAGCAACCGGCCAGCCTCGAAACTGACCGATACGTGACCCTGGAAGACAACATTCACCTGCCCGCCATCGCGATGCTGATTCCCACGGTCCATGCCGCGCACGCAGATGAGGCAGCGCTCGATGCCGCCGCCCAGATCATGGGCGGTGGACAGGATTCGTTGCTGTATCAACGCCTGGTGCAAACCGGGCGTGCCGTCCAGGCCTATGTGTCGCATCCCTGCCGTGAACTGGCCTGTGAAATGTATTTTGTTGTAATTCAGAACCCTGGCTCGGGTGAAACGCTGGCCGAAATGGAAGTCGCGATTCGTGAAACTCTGACCGAGTTCAGCGAGCGTGGCGTCAGCGAAGATGATCTGCAGAAATTCAAAGCGCAGTATGAGGCCGGGCGGGTCTTTGGCCTGCAGAGCGTGCGAGGGAAAGTTTCCACGCTGGCTGCCTTTCAGACCTACCAGGGCAGCCCGTCCGGAATTGCGGAGGAAATCGACCGTTATCTCGGCGTCAGCCGGGATGATGTCACTCGTGTCTTCAGTGACTATGTTGCCGACAAACCGGCGGTCATTCTCAGCATCGTGCCCAATGGCGCCACTCAGCTTGCTGCTGCCGAACCCAACTTCGAAGCTCCGGAGCGATTGATTCCAGAGACCTACGGTGACGAGGAAAGCGAGTTGCCTCTTCGGCCCGTAGTCGATGGCTTCGACCGCAGCTTGCGACCAGTGCCCGGCGCCAACCCCCTGGTGCAACTGCCTCCAATCTGGGACACCCGTTTAGCCAACGGCGTGCGTGTCCTGGCCGTGCCCAACGAAGAAACGCCCACCATGACCATTCGCCTGGTATTTGATGCCGGGCAACGTGATGAACCCGCTGGCAAGGCAGGCCTCACTGCACTGACCGCTGCGATGATGGGTGAAGCAACCACCGAGCGAACCGCTGCCGAGTTCGCCGAGGAACTGAATCGAATTGGGGCCAGCATTGGAGTTCAACCGGGGGAATATGAGACCTCGGTAACCCTCAACGTGCTGACCAAACACCTCGACCGCGGCATGGAATTGTTGCTGGAACGGCTGCTCAAGCCAGCTTTTACCGATGAAGACTTCGGCCGCATCAAGCAGCAAACCATCGATGGCCTGATGCAGCAACGCAAGTCGCCGGAGGGCCTGGCCAACCGGGCGGTGGAGGCTATCCTCTACGGACCGACGCATCCACTGTCCTACCCGACTGGCGGGCTGCCCTCGACCGTGGAAACCATCATTCTCGATGATGTGAAAGCATATTATGCCGCTCACATCCCCGCTCACCTCTCGGGTGTGATGGTCAGCACCAGTCAACCGCAGGAAATTACTTTGAACGCCCTGGATGCCGTCGGGCGACTCGAAGTGACCGAGGTCTACCGCGAACCTGTCGGCGAAATGGTCAAGCTGAAAGGCCGTGCCGTGTACCTGGTGAACAAGGACGGCGCAGCCCAATCCAGCCTCCGCACTGTGCAGCCATCACTCAGGTTCGATGCACTGGGCAATTTTTACCGTGGTCGGCTCATGAATTTTATGTTGGGAGCCACCGGTGACAGCCGCCTGTTCCTCAATCTGCGCGAAGACAAGGGTTATACCTACGGCATTTACAGCTACTTCACCGGCGGGCCGGAGTTCGGCAGTTTCCGCGTATCCGGCGAGGTCAACAAGGAGGCCACTGCAGCGTCAGTCACGGAGGTCATCAGTGAATTGGAGCGCTACGCCGCAGAGGGTATGACGGAAGCGGAATACGAGCACATGCGCAATGCCATCGGACAGCGCGATGCGCTGCGATACGAAACGCCTGGCAGCAAGCTGGGTCTGCTCAGCAGCATACTCCGTTACGACCTGCCCCTGAATTATCGTACTTTGCAGAACAACGTCCTGCAGGAAACCGAGCGAACGGCATTGAATGAACTGGCCGGCCAAATGATCCATCCCGATGACATGGCCATCGTGATCGTCGGTGACGAAGCGGTGATCCGCCCTGAACTCGAAGCGCTGGGCATGCCGATCATTGAAATGGACGAGGACGGATTGATTATCGAGCAGCCCCCAGCCGCCGCGGCATCCGGCGCTCGTTAAGTCGACATCCCGGCCGGCCTGGTGCTGGCCGGGACGTCAGAACTGGTCCTGATCGATGGGAGCTGCCCGAATCACGGCCTCCCCCGCCTGATCCAGAAGATAGAGCAAACCGGTTTCAGCGACTCGCCACGACACGACGCTTGCCATGGCCTGGTAAAACCGGTCTTCCTGGTTCATCAGTGCCGGCACGCAGGCTCGCCGGGTTCCGGCAAGAGGGCCGAATTCCAGCCTTTCCTCGGCGAAAGTGACGTTCCCCGTGTACCGATTGCAGCCGGTATCGCCAGCGACGCGGCCACTCGCCATAAAAGCCACGGTCGTATGTGATGCATCCACCACCCCAGCCCCGGCGATATCCTCGACCCACCAGTAAGTGTCCTGGATGCTGTCGGAATCAGCGTTACCGGGGCCACCGGCTATGACGGGTTGTATACCGAATAAGAGTATCGAGGCACAGACAGCGAGCAGGTGTCGGTTCAATATGGCGGTAGTCATTAGGTCACTCCGTTTCAGGTATTCAATCAATCCTTAAACGCATGAACCGAGCGAAAGGGGTTAACCAAAACCGAGTTATGTCGCCCGCCCATAAATATCTTCGAAACGTTCGATATCGTCTTCTCCGAAGTAGTCGCCGGTCTGCACCTCGATCAGGTGCACATCTTCGTTACCCGGATTTTCCAGGCGATGCAGGGTATCGAGCGGAATGTAAGTCGACTGATTCTGCTCCAGCAGGAACTCTTTATCACCCAGGCGCACCTTGGCCGTTCCCCGGACCACCGTCCAGTGTTCACTACGCCGTTGGTGTGACTGAAGTGATAACACCTGGCCCGGTTTCACCACCAGGCGCTTGACCTTGCAGTCTTCGGCATCCTCCAGCACGGTGTAACTGCCCCAGGGCCGATGCACGGTCTTGTGGAAGGTGGCGGCTTCATGCTTCAGCTCAGCCAATTGTGCGACCACGTGCTTCACGTCCTGGGCCTGCTCGCGGTCAGCCACCAGCACCGCATCACCGGTATCGACAATCACCAGGTTTTTGACGCCAACGGCCGCCACCAGGCGTTCTCCACTCTGCACGAAACATTCCGTGGACCCCACCATGACAGCCTTGCCGCGGATGCGGTTGCCCGATTCATCCGACTCGTACAGCTCACTGATGGCCTTCCAGGAACCAATGTCGCTCCAGCCAAAATCGCTGACTACAACGGCGGCGTTGTCCACACGCTCCATCACGGCATAGTCGATGGAAATCGAGGGGCACTCGGCGAACAACTCCGCCGGAATTTCCATCGGCACCTGCCGCGGATCCATGGCCTGCCAGACCTGGTTGACCGCATCCGATACGTCCGGGGCAAATCGCCCGATGGCCTTCAGAATCGCGCCCACCTGGAAACAGAACATTCCGGAATTCCAGTGATATTCGCCGGAGTCCAGGTAAGTCTGCGCAGTCTCCAGATCGGGTTTCTCGACGAATGCCGCCACCCTGAATCCACCCGTGGGCGTCAGGGCTTCACCCTGCCGGATATAACCAAAACCGGTTTCCGGATGCGTTGGGTGCATACCAAATGTGACGAGGTGGCCCTCCATCGCCAGCTGCTGGGCCTCCCGGACCGAAGCCTTGAAGGTCAGGCTGTCGCGGATCAGGTGGTCTGCCGGCATAACCATCATGCAGGCGTCTTCACCGGCGTGCTCGCGGATGCACAGGGCGGCCAATGCGATGGCCGGGGCCGTATTGCGTCCCAGCGGTTCAAGCAGGAACAACGAGTGATCCGCCTCCTGTTCCAGCCGTGCGTACAGGTCACGTGTGTAGAAGTAATAATCCCGACTGGTCACCGTGAGGATCGGGGCATTGCCGGCTATATCCCGGGCCCGCAACCAGGTTTTCTCCGCGAGAGACTCACCGTCGGCCAGTTGCATGAAGGGCTTGGGGTGCGCTCGTCGGGAAACCGGCCAGAGCCGGGTCCCGGCGCCACC
>JAHEFS010000049.1 GCA_024640045.1 Chromatiales bacterium
CAACCAACGGTAAGTTTTCACTGTCAAACCCGGCGGGTGCCTCAGGCATTCGTAATTACGCGATTTCAACGTGCCCGGGTGTGATTGAAGAAGCCCCGGTGGGTTGCATGAAACTCGGCGAAACCAACACCAGTTCATTGTGGTGGGAGGTTGACAACGCCAAAGGCTGGGGTGATACCGTGTGTGATCTGGACAAAGGCACCGAGGGACAGACGTACTATTTCAACGTCACGTATCCTAATGGTTGTGGTACTTCATCAACCTGCACGTCCTACATCACCTCGTACGACTACAGATAGCAGTCTGGATTGTTCTATCCTTAAAAGGGCGCCCGGTATGGGCGCCCTGTTTTTTCAGCTAATCAAAAGATTTGGATGCGCATATGCTCAGAATCTGCCTTTTATTTATCGTTACTTTCTGGAGCCTGGTTTGGCAACCAGCCGTGTTTGCCGAAGCGGTTGTTGAAGAAGAAGTTTACGCCAGGATCGGTGAAACAACGCTTACTCAGGATCTGGTTGACGCGGCGTTCGCGAAAATCCCGGAAAGAGACAGGCTTGTTTTCATTCGTGACGCGGAAAAGGTCGAGAACATGTTGCGCAGGGTCCTGCTTGAACGGGCCTTGGCAGATCAATCAAGAACAGCGGGTTTTGACCAGAACCCGATCGTCCGTGGAAGAATGGAGATTGCCGCGGACAAAGAGTTGTCGAGAATGTGGGTGGATCACTTGGTTGAGTTGGAACCAGATGCCGACTACGAGGCGTTGGCCAAGGAATATTACTTACTCAATCGCGAGCGCTTTGTGACAGAGGCCACTTACGACGCTACCCACCTGCTCATCTCGACGAAAAGCAGGGACCCTTCAGCCGCCCTAGCGCTGGCCGAAGAATTATTGGAAAAAGTCGAACACGATCCTTCCCATTTCGATGCGCTGGTTCTGGAATTTTCTGAAGATCCCAGCCTGGGAAGAAACCAGGGAAAGTTTGTTGGTGTCACAAGTGGTCAAATGGTGGAGCCCTTTGAGAAAGCCGTAATGGAACTCGAAGAGCCAGGCGATATCAGCCGGCCCGTGAAGAGCGCGTTTGGCTATCATATTATCCGGCTGGACAGTAGATCAGGGCCGAGCCAACAAACGTTTGAAGAAGTCAAAGCGCGCTTGGTCAACATGCACCGGGTAGATTACAAAGAACGCTTACGGAGCAGAATAATTGGCAAGGTTTACAGTCAGCCCATCGAGGTAACGGAGGGAGCAGTTGAGAAAATGCTCAAACGCTACTTCGGTGAAGACCTGGAAAAAGCGCCGCAGTTTGACCAATAAGCCAGGCTTGAGGGCCCGGTGTTTTGTCGGCCAATTCCTCTTGAGAGTACAATGGCCGCTGTCCTCTGGCAGACAGGCCAACGGGTTTGATAAAAGGCAGACGTACCCATAACAACCTGGAGTTTTTTCGCAACCTGGTGGTTCGCCAGGTGCGTCAGGATTACCTAGAAAACCTGACCGGTTTCGCCTGGTTGATCTTGCAGCCACTGATGCTGCTCGCGGTGTATGCTTTCGTCTTCAGCACGATCTTCCAGGCCAGACTGCCGGAATCCGCCAATATCAGTTTTGTGCCCTATCTCGCGGTGGCATTCTGGCCATGGACCGCGTTTTCCGAATCCATCATCAAGGCCAGCGGTGCAATCTCCGCCAATGCCGCTTTGATTGGCAAGGTCGCCTTTGCGACCGAACAGCTGCCATTGGCCAGTGTTACGGCCACGTTCCTGATGCATGGCGCGGGTTACGCAGCGGTTCTCCTGATCCTGCAGCTTGGCGGCGTTGCCATTCACTGGCTGTTATTACCCGCTGCGTTGCTGTTGCTGCTGGCGCTTTGGCTGCTGGCCTGCGCCATCGCGTTGTTTACCAGCACCTTGCAGGTATTCATCAAGGACGTCGCACAAATACTGCCCCCGCTCATGACTTTCTGGTTTTTTACCACGCCCATTGTCTACAGCGCAGAAAGCCTGCCGGCTGCAATCGCCTGGGTGGTGGATTGGAACCTGATGGCCTGGTTCGTGGAACAGTTGCGGGGTGTACTGTTGTTTGGGGAGCTGCCCTGGTCAGCTGCCCTGGTGTGGGTGCCCGCGCTGATCTTGTTGTTGTTCTGGATGTCGTTGCGGTTCTTCCGGCGATTCAGTGGCCACTTCGAGGATTTCCTGTAATGCGGTCCCTGGCCCGCCTCGACAATGTGGCCAAGATTTACCCGCGGGTTCATCGTCCGGGTGAGCGGCTCAGGGCATTTGGGGCCATTCTGGCAGGTCGCGAGCCGCGCGAAGGCGCGGAAGTTCTGAGTGATGTCAGCCTGGAAGTCTTTCGTGGCCAGTCCCTGGGTATTATCGGTGAGAACGGCGCGGGTAAGTCGACGCTTCTGAAAGTGCTCACGGGGGTGATTCAACCCAGTCGCGGCCAAGTGCAACTCAATGCCAGGGCTGCTGCCTTGCTGGAACTGGGCGCAGGTTTCCAGCCTGAATTCAGCGGGCTGGATAATGTCCGTATGAAGGCGTCGATCCTGGGTATGAGCAAGGCCGAACTGGATCAGAAGCTTGATGACATTCTCGAATTTGCCGATATTGGCGACTACATACACGAACCGGTCAAGCACTACAGTTCCGGGATGGTGGTGCGCCTGGGTTTCGCGGTGGTAACGGCTTCACAGCCGGAGTTGTTGATCACCGATGAGGTCTTGGCGGTCGGTGATGAGTCTTTCCAGAAAAAATGTGTTCAATGGATTCAGGCGTTTCTGAACGGGGGTGGCACCCTGTTGTTGGTCTCTCACAGCATTTACCTGGTGCAAAAGCTTTGCCAGCGTGCCCTGTGGCTTCATGAGGGCCGTGCACGGGAATACGGCGAAGTCGATCCGGTGACACAGCATTACCTGGCCTGGCACGAACGGCGCAGCGCCGAGGAAAAGATGCATCGGGAGAACGCCGAGGGTCAAAGTGGCCAATACCGCGTAGCCGCCGCCGAGCTTTCGGGTGTGCCCGGTTCCGGGCCCGAAAACCCTGCCATCGACGGAAGTATGAGGGTGAGCTTCAGGCTCTATTCGCCTGATGAGCGACCCCCGGTTTGCCTGGTGGGCATTTTTCGTGCCGATGGTACGCCGATTTACGGGGTTTCCTCGGACGCCGAAAATGTCGCGGGCGTCGCAGAAGACGGGAATCACTTCCGGTTCCAAATCGAGTTTCGGAATCTTCCCTTGCTGCCTGGTCAGTACCAACTGCAGATTCACGCGATGGACCCGGAAGCCTTGCGGGTATGTAACACGCGCGAACTGGCGTTTCATGTCGAAGGCAAGTCCAGAGAGTTTGGCTTCGTCCACCTGGCACACCGTTGGCTCCGGGATGAGCCCGCAAGCGATTGATTCCTGAAGCCGCCGGATGAGCCTTCCAGCTGTCATTGTTCCGGTCTTCAACGCGTTCGAACACGTGCGCGATTGCCTCGTGGCGCTCGAGCGAACCACCCGGGATGCAGAAATACTGGTGATCGACGATGCATCCAGTGATGAGCGTGTGCTGCCCCTGTTGCGGGCGTGGAAAGCGAACAGCCGCCGTCACCACCTGCTGGTTCAGACCGAGAATCATGGCTTCGTCCATTCGGCCAACTGCGGGCTGACCTGGGCGCCGGGTGATGTGGTGCTGTTGAATTCGGATACTGAAGTCACGCAAGGTTGGCTTCACGCCCTGGCCCGATGCCTGGCTTCCGATAATGTGATCGCGACGGCGACACCCTGGACCAATAACGGAGAAATCGCGTCATTTCCAGGCTTTTGTGTTGCCAACCCTCCGCCGGACGACCCTGCTGCTATTGCCCATGTACTTCAGCAGAGCACGCCTTCGTACCCTGAAATTCCGACAGCGGTCGGTTTTTGCATGGCGATATCCCGGCGGGCTATCGAGGCGGCGGGTTTATTCGATGAAGCGACCTTCGGCAGAGGGTACGGAGAGGAGAACGATTTCTCGATGCGGGTGCGGGCTGCAGGCATGCGCAATGTGTTGTGTGACGATGCCTATGTCGTTCACCACGGTGGCGCCTCTTTCGGGCCGCTCGGTGTTGCGCCGGATAGCTCGTCCATGCAACGGTTGCTGTCTCGCCACCCTGGTTACCTCGAGTTGGTCACGCACTTTATTCGGGAAGATCCTCTGGCTGCCCATCGTGAGGCGTTGAGACAGGCGTTGCAGCGCGCAGGCGTCGGAATGGGCTAGAATTTATCGCGGGCGAACGACCCGGTTGACCGGGGTTCCCAAATCCACCGATTGTAGGAAATACATGTCCGAAAAGCTCGAATTTACCGGTGAAAGGTTCATGCCTGAGTGCGTCCGCGAGATACGGTATGAACATTACCACCGCTATGCGTTCGCCAGTCAGTGGTGCCGGGATGCACATGTGCTGGATGCTGCTTGTGGCGAAGGCTACGGAGCGGCACTGCTTGCGCAGTTCGCCGACCGGGTGGTTGGGGTGGATATCTCTGAAGACGCCGTGGCACACGCACGGCAGCGATACAAGGGCTTTCCCAATCTTGAGTTCGAGACTGCGGATGTGACATGCCTGCCGTTTCCGGACAGTTCATTCGACCGGGTCGTGTCATTCGAAACGCTGGAGCACTTGCAGGAACAGGAGTTGTTACTGCGCGAGTTTCGCCGCGTACTGAAGCCAGAAGGGCTGTTGATACTCTCATCGCCAGACAAGGCGGTTTATTCTGACCAGCAGGGTTTCGAGAATGAGTTTCATGTTCGGGAACTCTATCGTGACGAGTTGGAGGCGCTGATCGACGAAGCGTTTCCGGCCAGCGTGCTGCTGGGACAGAAACTCATGTTTCACTCCGTTATCTGGTCGCCGGGTAACGTGAACCGAGTGCAACAGCAGACGCTAAGGGAACAGGGCAGCCTGGCGGAGGGACCCCTGACGGCCGCTCCGGTCTACTTCATGGCATTGTGCGCGGCCCGCGCGGACCTGATTCCGGACGTCTCAGGCCGCATGTGGCTGTTCGGTGACGCTGAGGAATCGGTCTACGCGCACTATTATCATGAAATCCGTAAAAACATGGCGGCCGGCCAATTACTGGCTGAGCGCGAAGCTGAAGTCGAGGCGCTGAAACTGCAACTGGCCAATCGGCACGGCCGCTGGTGGCGGCGCTGGTTCCGGCGTGGCTGAGCAAGCGCCCACCCTCACCGCAATCGTGGTGAATTACAACGCCGGCACTTTTCTTTACAACTGTGTTCGGGCATTGCTGTCATCTGATGTGCCGTTGCAAGTCAGGGTGTGGGATAACGCGTCCGGGGATGAAAGCCTGGTGCGGGTCCGGGCGGAATTTGCGGATTGCCCACAGCTGACGCTGCACTGCCATGATGACAACATCGGCTTTGCCCGAGCGGTGAATGCCTGCGCGCGTGAAGCGACAACCGATTTTCTGCTGATCGTTAACCCGGACTGTGAACTGGCATCAGGTGCGGCCGGTGAATTGCTTGCGGCTGCAGCCGATGATGTCCATGCAGGCCTGGCCGCGCCGAGAATAGAGGATCCGGAAGGCGTCATCGAGCCTGCCAGTCTGCGGCGGTTTCCGCGTCCGTGGAACAGCTTTGTCACGGTGACAGGATTGTCGCGTCTGGCAAGATGGCTACCCGTGTTCCAGGGGGTAAATGTCGATAAGGTCGATACGGTGCAGCGAACGGTTCAGGCGGAAGCTGTCTCCGGAGCCTGCATGCTCGTGCGCAGGGATGCCCTGGTGGAGGTGGGTTTTTTCGATGAATCCTATGGGCTGCATTGTGAGGATCTTGATCTGATGTACCGACTGCAGCGCGCCGGATGGGACATTCTGTACGTTCCGGAGGCCAGGGCAGTCCATCACCAGGGTGTTTCCAGCCGTTCACGGCCACTCTGGGTGCATGGTCAGAAGCACCTTGGAATGGCCCGTTTCTATCGCAAGTTTCTGGCCCGCAAGTACCTGCTGCCGGTGTCGTGGTTGGTCTTGCTCGGTATTTGGATTCATTACGCGCTTTTACTGCCCCTGGTATGGCTGAGGAAGTAACCATCCCCGGGGTCGTACTGCTGGGTGCCAGCAGTCAGATTGGAATTTTCACAATTCCCCACCTGGCGGCCGCTGGGTACCCCGTGTATGCCGTGAGCCGAAACCCCCGTCCCCAGGGTTATCCCGAACTTGCGGGCGTTACATGGTTGCGGCCGGAGCAGTTGCGTGAGGTTGCGGGTTCGATCACCGGCCTGATCTCGGCTGGCCCGCTGACTCTGGCGATCGACACACTGGCTGGCTTGTCGTCCCTGTCGAGGGCTGTGGTGTTCAGTACCAGTAGCGTTCGGTACAAGCTGGATTCGCCGGATGCGGGCGAGCGAAGGCTGATGCGGGCGATTACGGCCCGGGAAACGGAGTTGCGCCAGCTTTGCGAGGGGCGTGACCTGGAATTGAGCCTGCTGCGGCCGACGCTGATCTACGGTTGCGGTATGGATGAGAATATCAGTCGGCTGGCGGGCTGGATTCGCCGGTTTCGGCTCATGCCGGTGGCCGGGGCTGCCAGCGGACTCAGGCAGCCGGTTCACGCAGAGGACCTTGCGGTGGCAGCGGTGGCGGCTTTGAAGACGCCTGGGCGATTGCATGCGGAATATTTTCTGAGTGGCGGCAGCACCGTTACCTATCGTGAAATGATTCATGCCATTGCCAGTGGCCTGGATGTCAGGGTTCGCCTGGTTCCGTTGCCGGTATCCGTCCTGGCGTTCATAGTCAGCGCCATTCGCCACCTGCCGCGTTTTCACGGCGTCAATCCGGTGATGGTGAGGCGCCAAAACATCGACCTGGCATTCGATGACAGCGTTGCCCGCGAACTATTGGCCTATGCACCGCGCCCGTTCCGGCCTCAGCCGGGGGATTTTCACTGGCCGACGGCTCAATGCCTGCGCAGCATTGCTGCCCGGGCTCAACGGGGCGATTCGGGGGTTAATGATGTTAAAATATGAGATTGTGTCGGGCTATCACGCGTGGTCCCGGCGCTCCAAGTGTTCACGCAAGATTTCATAAAGGAAAACCATGTTTGACGACTCGTTCCGCATCGACGGGTTCGACCCGGAACTGGCAGCTGCCATCGCCAGTGAAGAACGCCGCCAGGAAGATCACGTAGAACTGATTGCTTCGGAAAACTACGCGAGCCCCCGGGTACTCGAAGCCCAGGGATCAGTGCTGACCAACAAGTACGCAGAAGGGTATCCGGGTCGTCGCTACTACGGCGGCTGCGAGTTTGTGGACATTGCGGAGCGGCTGGCCCAGGATCGCGCCAGGGAACTGTTCGGCGCCGATTACGCCAATGTGCAGCCGCACTCGGGGTCACAGGCCAACGCCGCTGCTTACCTGGCTCTGCTGCAGCCCGGTGACACGATTCTCGGCATGAACCTCGAGCACGGCGGGCACTTGACCCATGGCGCCAAGGTGAACTTTTCCGGCCGAATCTTCAAAGCGGTGCAATACGGCGTCGATCCGACAACAGCCCTGATTGATTATGATCAGATCGCTGCCCTGGCGAAGGAACACCGGCCAGCCATGTTAATCGGTGGGTTCTCAGCCTATTCACGCCACGTGGATTGGGCGCGGATGCGCGAGATCGCTGACTCTGTGGGTGCCTGGTTCCTGGTGGACATGGCTCACGTTGCCGGTCTTGTGGCCGCCGGCGTTTATCCGAGTCCGATGCCGCACGCCCATGTCGTGACCTCGACCACCCACAAGACCCTGCGGGGCCCCCGGGGTGGCATCATTCTGTCAAAGGGTGATGAAGAAGTGGCCAAGAAGCTGAATACGCTGGTCTTTCCGGGAACACAGGGTGGGCCGTTGATGCATGTTATCGCCGCCAAGGCCGTGGCGTTCCGTGAAGCTCTGCAGCCGGATTTTGCGGAATACCAGAAGGTAGTGGTCAAGAATGCGCGGGCCATGGCTGAAACCATGATCGAGCGAGGGTACAAGATCGTTTCCGGCGGTACCGACAACCACCTGTTCCTGGTCGACCTGATCGGCCGTGAATATACCGGAAAGGATGCTGAAGAGGCGCTCGGACGAGCCCACATCACGGTTAATAAAAACACCGTTCCCGGCGAACCCCGTTCCCCATTCGTGACCAGCGGGTTGCGTCTGGGCACGGCAGCGGTGACCACCCGGGGGTTTGATCGTGAGGATTGCGTCGAACTCGCCAACATGATTTCAGACATCCTCGATGATGTCGGGAATGGATCGGTAGAGTCCGCAACGCGCGAAGCTGCCACCCGGCTCTGTGCCAGTCACCCGGTATATGGCGGTTTGGGATAATTTCGGGTGTGGTGCCCTTTTTGCAGCCATGAAGATACCCGGGTCGTCGATTCCCGGCTGACCCGTGATGGCATGCAGATTCGCCGCCGCCGCGAGTGCAGCAAGTGCAGTGGTCGTTTCAACACATTTGAATCGCCGGAACTCAAAGCGCCCCGGGTCATCAAAACCGAGGGCGTTCGCGAGGCATTTTCCGAGAGCAAACTGCGTGAGGGTATGATGAAGGCGTTGGAGAAGCGCCCGGTGGAGACGCGCGAAGTGGAGCGCTCCATCCGCAGCCTGTTGCGGGAAATCAGCAGCGTGGAGGATGCGGAAATTCCAAGCAGCCTGATCGGTGAATGGGTGATGCGTGAGTTGGCCAGGCTGGACCAGGTGGCATACATCCGTTTTGCCTCCGTCTATCAGCGATTCGATGATATCCGGGCCTTTACAGAGCTGATCGAGCGGCTCGAAAACGAAAACCCTGGTCAGGTAGATCGCCGGCAGATTTCATTACTGGACCGGCAGGCCCGTGACCGGGGTCGAAAAAAATGACATTCACGCGGTTTGACCATCTGTGCATGGCCGAGGCATTGCAACTGGCGGCGCGGGGCATGGAATCCTGTCAACCCAACCCGCGCGTGGGTTGCGTGGTAGCCGCAAACGGCGAGATCGTAGGGCGCGGATGGCATGAGCAGGCCGGACAGGCCCACGCTGAAATTCAGGCGCTGGCGAATGCGGGTGCTCGAGCCCGTGGCGGCACGGCCTATGTCACGCTGGAGCCGTGCGGTCATCATGGGCGCACCGGCCCTTGCACGGATGCCCTGGTCCAGGCGGGTGTCAGCGAGGTGGTCGCTGCCAGCGCGGATCCCAATCCCAGGGTGGATGGATCCGGCTTTGAGCAACTCCGAACCCAGGGAGTCCGTGTCCGTGACGGGCTGATGGAGGAGGCGGCCAGGGAACTCAACGAAGGGTTTTTCTCGCGCGTCAGCCGGGGCCGACCCTGGGTCAGAGTCAAGTTGGCGCACAGCCTGGATGGCCGGACTGCGCTGCGAAATGGCGAAAGCCAATGGATCAGCAGTCCCGAGTCCCGTGAGGACGTGCAGCATTGGCGTGCGCGCTCCTGTGCGATCCTGACCGGGGTCGACACCGTGCTCGCCGACGACCCTGCGCTGACGGTCCGGTTGGGTGAGGCGGCGAGGCAACCCCTCAGGGTGATTGCGGACAGCCACTGGCGGACCCCGCCGTCGGCAAAAACGCTGGCGCTCCCGGGCGAAGTCCTGATCGTCGGCAGTGAGGATGCTGAGGTACCAGAGGCGCTCAGAGCGACGCCCGCGCGATTTTTGGGCTTGCCCCGGGTTGCCGGTGGCGTCAACCTCTTGCAACTGTTGCGTGAGTTGGCTTCCCGGGAAGTCAACGAAGTACAGGTAGAGGCGGGTCCGACGCTATGTGGAGCCTTGATGCGGGCCGGCCTGGTCGATGAAGTCCTGCTTTACCAGGCGCCAAGTTTTCTGGGGGTCGAGGCCCGTGGCATGTTTGGCATGGGTGAGTTGACGGACATGACTGACCGGGTCCGTCTCGAATGGCTGGATGCCTGCCGGATCGGCGCCGATCTCCGCATCCGACTCAAACCCCAATACGGAGCAAGCTGATGTTTACGGGGATCGTTACGAACCAGGGCCGCCTTTTATCCCGAGAGGATCACGGTGGCGATCAGAGATTGCGGATTCAGGTCGATCCGGCCATCATGCAGCAGAGCAGCGAAGGGGACAGTATCGCGGTCAATGGCGTTTGCCTGACCATGATCAGCCCGGATGCCGAGGGTTTTTACGCGGACGTGTCGGCGGAAACGCTGGAAAAAACCTCCCTCGGGTTGCTCGCGGACGCCGCCCAGGTCAACCTGGAGTTACCTATGCGCCTGTCAGACCGTCTGGGTGGCCACATGGTCAGTGGTCATGTGGATGGCCTGGCGTCGCTGCTCGATCGCCGGGCAGATGCGCGTTCAGAGCGATTTGATTTTCGGGCACCCGCTGAATTGGCCCGGTTTATTTCCACCAAGGGTTCGGTAACCCTGGATGGCGTCAGCTTGACCGTGAATTCCGTCAATGGCGCAGTTTTCTCGGTCAATCTCATACCCCATACGCTGGACGTGACCAGCCTGGGTACATTGCGGCCTGAGGATAAGGTCAACCTGGAAGTCGACATGATCGCCCGCTATGTGGAGCGACTGATGCAAGGCGAATACTGATGGCATTGAATACCATTCCCGAACTCATCGCGGACATCGCCGCAGGCAAGATGGTGGTGATGATGGACGATGAGGACCGAGAAAACGAAGGTGACCTGGTCATGGCAGCGTCCATGGTCCGGCCAGAAGACATCAATTTTATGGCGCGATACGGGCGGGGCCTGATCTGCATGCCATTGACACGAGAGCGTTGCCGTCAACTCAATCTGCCGTTGATGGTCAATCAAAACGAGGCGCGGTTCCGCACCAACTTCACCGTTTCCATCGAAGCGGCCGAGGGAATCACCACCGGGATTTCCGCCTATGATCGCGCACATACGATCCGTACTGCCGCCAAACCGGACGCACACGAAAAGGACTTGTCCCAACCCGGTCATGTTTTCCCCCTGATGACGCAGCCAGGTGGTGTATTGGCCCGTGCCGGTCACACCGAGGCCAGTGTCGACCTGGCCCTGTTGGCCGGAGTGGAACCGGCGGCAGTGCTCGTTGAGATTCTCAATGAGGATGGAAGTATGGCGCGACGTCCCCAATTGGAGGAATTCGCTGCCAAGCATGGTCTCAAGATCGGCACCATCGCTGACCTGATCCGGTACCGGCTGGAAAATGAGCACCAAGTGGTCTGTGTCTCGGAACACGAGATCGAGACAGAATGGGGCCCGTTCAAATTGTTGGCTTACCGTGATCATATCGAGCACCGTTTGCACCTGGCGCTGCTTCGCGGCAAGGTCGAGAAGGATCAGGCGATACTGGTGCGTGTCCATGTGCCCAATCGTCTCAGTGATGTGATCGGTATCCGACGCAAAGATTTCGGTCTGCCATTGCGGGTAGCTATGCAAGAGATCGACGCTGCAGGAGCCGGCTTGTTGCTGGTATTGGCGGATGCGGATGACGATGACACCTTGTTGCGGCGTATCCAGTCTGTGCCGGAGCCTTCCATTTCACGCAACGGCGACAACCGGCGCGCTCAGGAATTGAGGACTTATGGTATTGGCGCCCAGATAATCCACGACCTGGGGATTCGTAAAATGCGGGTGCTCAGCGCACCACTCAAACTGACCGGCCTGTCCGGGTTCGGTTTGGAAGTTGTGGAATATGTCGAACCCCACGAACCGGGGGAAGGGTGATTTGCCTGTGAAAGAGCTGAATCTCGCACTGCCGGCTGCGGCCAGGAAAGTTGGAGTGGTTGCTGCGCGCTTCAATCATTTCATCACGGAGCAATTGGTGGAAGGAGCGCTGGACGCGCTGGCCCGGAACGGTGTCGATGGCGATCAGGTGTTGCTGGCCTGGGTGCCGGGCGCCTTTGAATTGCCCCTGGCGGCCGAGCGCATGTTGTCCTGCACTGACTGTGATGCTGTAATCGCACTGGGGGCGGTCATCCGCGGGGGCACTCCGCATTTTGACTTTGTGGCGGGTGAATGTGCGCGTGGACTATCCCGGGTGGCGCTGGATTCTGCTAAACCCGTTATTTTGGGCGTGCTGACCACGGACACGATTGAGCAGGCCATGGAGCGGGCGGGCGGCGAAGATGGAAATAAAGGCTTCGATGCGGCCATGGCGGCCTTGCACATGCTGGGTTTGCTTGATCGTCTGAACCCGTCTGGCCAGGAACCCTGAAGCATGGCATCGAGCGGAGTTCATGAACCACGTCGACGTGCCCGGCGCCGCGCCTTGCAGGCGCTGTATCAGTGGAGTCTCAATCCTTGCACGGCGTACCAATTGCTGGTTCAGTTCAGAAAAGCGCAGGATTTCAGTAATGTCGATGTTAAGCGGTTCGAGGCCCTGGTTCGTGGCGTGATCACGTCGTCGCCGGAACTAAAAGCGGAGTTGTCAGAGTTTATCGATCGCGAGTTCAGTACCCTGGACGTGGTCGAACAGGTGACGTTGCAGATCGGTGCCTGGGAGTTGCACAACCAACCCGAATTGCCCGTCCAGGTCATTCTCAACGAGGCAGTCGAACTGGCGCGCCGGTTTGGAGCGGAGCAGGGCCACGGATTCGTCAATGCCGTGCTGGATCGAGCGGCCCGAAAATGGCGTCCTGGTGAATTCCCGGACGCGCAAGACCCGCTGTTGGCTGATGGCCAGTGAATTCGACCTGATTCGGATGATCGCCCACCAGGCCGGGGCCTGTGGGGATGGTGTGGCTGAGGGTATAGGCGACGACGCCGCAGTGCTGAAAGTACCGGCTGGCCACGAGTTGGTGGTAACGACCGATACGCTCAACGCCGGAGTTCATTTTTTCGAAGATGCATCGCCCCGGGAGTTGGGGCACAAGTGCCTGGCAGTCAACCTCAGCGACCTCGCGGCCATGGGTGCTCAGCCAAAGTGGGTCCTGCTGTCGCTCACTCTTCCCAGAGCGGATGAGGGCTGGCTGAGACAGTTTACCGAAGGGTTTCTGGCCTTGGCAGAAAGGCACGGAGTCAGCCTGGTCGGAGGCGATACCTGCGCGGGTCCGCTTGCTTTGACGGTGACCGCTTTGGGGGTCGTGTCCGAGGGACAGGCCCTGCTTCGAAGTGCTGCGCAGCCGGGTAATCTGGTTGTCGTGTCCGGTTCGTTGGGCCGCGCCGGTCTGGCGCTCGACCTACTCAAGAACGGCGGTCAGGCACCCCCAGGATTGCTCGATGCGCTGAATAGCCCCCAACCGCGTGTCGCACTGGGACAGGCGCTGGTCGGAAAGGCGACTGCGTGTATCGACCTGTCCGATGGATTGCTGGCAGACTTGGGCCACGTTACCTCGGCTTCGGGTTGTGGCGCCGAGATCGAACTGGGGACGCTGCCTGGGGCCGAAGAACTGGATCACTGCAGCCTGCGCCAAAGATGGGAACTGCAGCTGACTGCTGGAGACGATTATGAACTGTGTTTCACGTGGCCAGAGTCGGACATCGGTGAGTTGGAGGTTATCCGTCAGTCAGTTGGGGTTGGGCTCACCGTCATCGGCAGGATCGTTGACGGCACGGGCATCCGGTGCCTGACACCGGAAGGAGATACGTTGGAACTTACTCGCCAGGGCCATGAGCACTTTCAATGATTGATCGCGAAGCAGAATCGGTAGTCGTCGAGGACTCTATCCTCGACCAGGCAAAAGCGGTGGCACTGGGTACGCCGGAAGGCTTCCTTGCGTTCGGTTTCGGCTCCGGGTTGTTGACCCGCGCGCCCGGCACCATCGGTACGCTGGTGGCGGTTCCATTTGCCCTGCTGCTTATTCAGCTGGATGGAGTAACGTTGTTCTGGATACTGCTGGCTGCATTTTTCTTCGGCATCTGGATATGTAACAGAGTGACTGCCAAGCTGGGCGTTGAAGACTATGGCGGCATCGTCTGGGACGAAATGGTCGGGTACTGGCTGGCCGTTGCATGGGTTCCCACGCATTGGGCCTGGCTATTGGCGGGTTTCGTGCTGTTCCGGTTTTTCGATATCATCAAACCCTGGCCCATCAGTGCAATCGAGGCGCGTTTCCAGGGCGGTTTTGGCATCATGGTGGACGATGTGGCTGCTGGTCTGTACGCGGCCATCCTGCTGGCAGGTGCCGAAGCGGTTATTTTCAGCGCCTGACCGGCTTCTTCGACTTCAGTCCATGTAACTGAATACCTTGACCACTTTCTCTACTCCGGCGACATTCCTGGCGACTTCGGCCACTGCATCACCTTCCTTGCGGGACACCAGGCCCATCAGGTAAACATTATTTTTCGAACTGACCACCTTCACCCGGGTCGCGTCGAATCCGGCGACGGGGTTTTCTTTGATCAAGGCAGTATTGACCTTGGTGGTCAGCCAGGTGTTATCCAGTTTTTCACCCGTGCTTGCCTTGGCTGCCACTTCCAGTTCGTTGACCACGCGCTCTACATGATCGACTTCGGTTGCCCGCCGGCTGGCCAATTGACGATTGGATTCGGAGACGACCTCTCCGACCAACAGAACCACGCCTTCGTAAACTTCTACCTTGATGTGGTCTTCATTTCCGATTTCCTCGGCAGAGTACAGGTGATCAACGACCGAAAGTTCGATGGTCTGGTCATCGATCACGGTACCCGTGCTGCGTCGGTCAGTAGCCACTACGGTAGCGGCAGCGACGCCACCCACCACGATTGCGGCACACCCGCTGAGTGCGAAAGCGCCGGTTGTGACTGGCAGGAGCCAGGCGAGGCTCATCAGCACGGACAATGGTCGCGGTGTTTTAAGTATTGATCGTTTCATGAGTTCATCCTTGTGTCGTCTCGAAGGCATTCCGAATCCAGGTGAATTTGGGCTTTCCATCGTCTTCGCGAATGGATAGTACGTCAAAACGACATATCCTTGCCGCGTGCTTTGGGTTTCGGGCGAGGTACATCGCCGCGGCCCTGGCAAGACGTTGCTGCTTTACCTGGTCAACCGTTTCCGCGCCGCTGCCCCAAACAGGGTTTCGCCGATAACGAACCTCTACGAATACCAGTTGATCACCGTGCGACATCACCAGGTCCAGTTCGCCGAGCCGGCAGCGGAAATTACGACTTAGTGTGCTCAGACCCCTTTTCTGCAGAAAAGATTCAGCCGCCAACTCCCAGCGGCTTCCGGTTGTCGTCCGCGTTATTCCGCTACCTCGGGCCATTGCATTGCGGTGGGGCGTCCACCAGAAAAAACAGCCCAGCTGGGTTCCCTTGCCAGTTTGCCTCCGGGGGTCAGGTCTAGTGATCCAATGGCCCCGGTGAAGGAAAGATCCGGGTCCAATTGCAGCAAGGGTAGTGAACTCAACAGGTTCCAGGCGTCGAATCCCAGCGCGTAGAGGTTTAGCAAGCTGCCCCCACGAATGCTGTCGAGTGCCGGTGAGCTGCCCTCATTGCTGGCTGTGATTTGTGCCCGCGTAAGTGGCAGGAACACACCGTTCAGATCCTGATCTGCGGGCCGGTTTTCGATGCCGCTGAAAGCGCGGCTTGCTGCAAATACCGGCTTGTCTCCGGCTTCGAAGAATCTGAGTTGGGGTTTCAGCTGGCGAGCCTGTTCCGGGTTTGCGGACATAAAGAATGCGTCAAAATCATCACGCAGATGTGGCTCGAAGCTCAGGGGCAAACCCAGGATGGCCTGCAGTCGATCTTTGCGTTGCTGACTCTGGTCAATTTGTAGTGCTTGTTTCAGGGTGGTGCTGTGGTCGCTCTCACTGGCGCGCAAGCGGGCCATGTCGATGATTTCACCACCTTCTGCCGTAAAGGCCTCCGTGAATGCCTGTTCCATTCGGATGCCCCATCCTGTGTCCGCGACCAGTGTGACTACCGTCATGGCCCCGGTTTCCAGCATCTTTTTGGCGATGCTTTGCGCTTCTTCCTCCTGTGAAAGTGAAAGCTGATAGAACGGCGCAGCTACCGCACGCTCAACCGGGGAATTCGTATCATTCAACGCCAGCACGGGAACGGTCGTGCGTTCCAGGTCGAAAACAGCGTCCACAGACTCCTTGCGGAGCGGGCCGATAATCCATTGTGCCCCGTCATCCAGCGCCCGGTAGTAGGCTGCCACCGCCGCTTCAGGTGTGTCGCCTTCCTCGTAAAATCGCAATTCGCTGCCCTGGGGGTTGGATAAATAGGCACTCAGCATTCCGTCCCGAATGGCCAGGCCTGCCGAAGACAGACCGCCCTGGATCGGCAACAGCACCGCCACCCTGATTGATCCCGTGAACCGGGAGCCGTAAAGCTGGGCGGTATCCAGGAAGTTTTGCCGGGAGACGGCACTGTCGGGGAAATCTTTTGCCCACTGGTTGGCGGCGGCAGCAAGCGGATCACTGGAAACGAGACTGCGCCGGATGCGCAGGGCCAGCGCAGCGCTGGTGCCCGCCAATGAATGCGCCGGGGCAAAAGCGATCGCTTGCTCCAGCACTCCCGAACGTACAGTCTCGAGGCTGCGCACGAAATTGGAAGCCTGAACGGGGTCGGAAAGACTCATGGAGCCAAGGCTCCTGGAGATTCGGGCCAGCAGTTCGCTGGCGGGGTCGACACCTAACCGGATGATGCTGCTTTCGATATTGAGGTAACGATCATGCTGTCCCGGTTCCAGCCCATCGCGAGCCAGGTCGAGATAGAAGCGCGCCTGTTCCGCGTTTGCCAGCTCCAGTGCCTGTTCGGCCCGTAGCAGGGCGTACCCTGACCGTTCGGCGTTTTCCAGGTGGCGAACGTCAATGTTCTCCAACGTGCGATAGGCGGCCTGCCTGTCGCCTGCGGCGAGCAACGCCTCTGCCGCGTGCGAAAGGTAACGGTCTCGCTCAGGTTGGTCGGCAAGATCGGCCGCTTCACGCCAAAGTGTTGACGCCTGAAAGTATTGACCTGCCAACTCTGCACGTTTCGCTCGATCAGCGGGGCTGGAGCCATCCCCAGGCCGGGGCGCCTGGGTGGTGCAGGCGGTCAACAGGATGCAACAGAGCAGCGCGGGTAATCCGTGAAATTTGAAGCCTGAAAATGTCATGATGCCCACCTGCCGCTCATTCGGCGAAATGATACCCTAAGACCATACCATCCAGGAGAGGCGGAAGATGCATCCAGCTGGGCTTTATGTCGTAGCAACTCCGATCGGAAACCTGGAGGATATCAGCTATCGTGCGGTCCGCCTGTTGTCAGAGGCTGATGTCGTTGCGGCCGAGGACACGAGACGAAGCCGCATCCTGCTCGATCACTATCAAATCCAGACTGCATTGCTCTCACTGCATGAGCACAACGAACAGGATCGCATCCCGCAATTGGTGATGCGGATCCAGCAGGGCGAATTGGTGGCCCTGATTTCGGATGCCGGCACCCCCTTGATTTCAGACCCTGGTTATCGTCTGGTCAGAGCCGTGGCTGCCGAGGGCTTGCGCGTAATACCCATCCCCGGGGCCAGCGCATTGACAGCGGCATTATCAGTTGCGGGTTTGGCTACAGACCGGTTTGCATTCGAGGGGTTCCTTCCAGCGAAAAGTACGGCCAGGCAGAAACGGCTTTTGACCCTTTCGAACGAACCGCGCACGCTGATTTTTTTTGAATCCAGCCATCGTGTGAGCGACTGCCTGCGGGATATGAAAAACGTCTTTACCCGAGATCGCAGGGCAGTCGTCTGTCGCGAGTTGACCAAACAGTTTGAAACCGTGCTCCGGGGAACCCTGGGCGAACTACTTTCACAAGTCGAATCGGATCGTCACCAGTCGCGGGGTGAATTTGTGATTCTCATAGAAGGCTCTCCTGAGCAAGAGGCCGGTGTGGAAGGCGCCGAACTCGCTCGAGCCCTACTCGAATTCCTGCCGTCCAGCCAGGCTGCACGGGTTGCCGCAAAATTGACCGGAGCGCGACGCCGGGACCTGTATTCGGTTCTGGAAGACAACGGGGCGAAATCGGACGCATAGACCGGTATTGCACCAGTGCAGCACTCTGCTCTGCAGTTGGTGCTGTGCTTCGTGACCGGACTGAGCGACAATAGTCATCGGAGTCAGCCAGGCAATCGCTTCCCGGTATTAACCGGGGGGAGGAAAGTCCGGGCTCCACAGGGCAGGGTGCCAGGTAACACCTGGGGGGCGCGAGCCTACGGAAAGTGCAACAGAAAGGATACCGCCTGGTTCGTCCAGGTAAGGGTGAAATGGTGCGGTAAGAGCGCACCGCGCAGGTGGCAACACGCTGCGGCTAGGTAAACCCCACCCGGAGCAAGACCAAATAGGAAAGCTTAACCGTTGCCCGCGGTGCTTTCGGGTAGGTCGCTTGAGGGCGCTGGTGACAGCGCTCCCAGATGAATGGTTGTCCACGACAGAACCCGGCTTATCGGCTGACTCTTTTAATTATTATCCGCAGAATCGGGCTTCCTGCCCGACCTGCGGCCCCAACCGCAAGACGCGGTCATGGTGGTTGCTCACGCTTCGCGCCGGCACTGCATCAATGCTGCGGAATTGGGCATCCTGCCGCAATCCGCAGACGCATTCGCAAGACGCGGTCTCGACGAATGCTCACGCTTCGCGCCGGCACTGCATCAATGCTGCGGAATTGGGCATCCTGCCGCAATCCGCAGACGCATTCGCAAGACGCGGTCTCGACGAATGCTCACGCTTCGCGCCGGCACATCCCTGTGCCGGTGGGTTTTAGTGGGTGCTACCGAGTTGACTCAAGGGCGCCACAGCGCCGCCATCCCCCTCTGTTTTCATACTGCGTAAGCCTTTGTCCTTCTTGACATTCATCTTTTCAGGGTCTATC
>JAHEFS010000005.1 GCA_024640045.1 Chromatiales bacterium
TCACGGCGCCGATGGCCATGGTGAAGTACCAGGCATTCCGCACCTGGCGGGCCAGCCCGTGGCTTACCTCGAACATGCACTGCATGACTACAAAGAAGGTGTCAGGACGCATGCGGCGCTGCAGGATCTGACCTCGCACATGAGTGATCAGCAATTACTGGACGTGGCGGCCTGGTACGCCAGCCTGCCACCGACCACGGTGACGGGTGCTGGACATCTGCAGATGACCTCGTATGAGCAGGGTGAGCAATTGGCAGCCACCTGTTCCGAATGCCATGGGGCAAACGGCAACAGCACGATGTCCGGCGTGCCCAGCCTGGCCGGTCAGCAGCCTTTGTATTTCATCGCCGCCACCCAGGCCTACCTGCATGGCACGCGTGAAATGTCAGGAATGGAAGAAACTGTGCGGGGCTTAAGCAAGACCGATATCGAAAAACTGGCGCTGTACTACGCCAGCCAGACTCCGTTGCAACGCGAAGCCCCGCCCTTCGGCGATCCGGCAGCAGGTGAACCCCTGAGCGCCTCCTGTGGCGGGTGTCATGGAGCCGGCGGAGTCAGCCATGACGCGGCCACGCCCAGCCTGGCTGGCCAGGACCCTGAATACCTGGTGAAAGCCACCCAGCAGTACCGGGGACACGTGCGCCAGCATGACGTGATGTTCGGCGAGAAGAGCGACCAGGACATCCTGGATATCGCGGCTTACTACGCGGTACAACCGCCGCGTGCCGCCGAGGAAGAGCCGATGTCGGCCGAGAAGCTGACCCGAGGGTGTGACCGCTGTCACGGCCCAGGCGTCGAGATGCCCAATATGGCGGTGCCGCGCCTGAACGGTCAGGATCGCGACTACCTGATCATGTCACTGCGTGCCTATCGAGACGACAAGCGCCAGAGCACCATGATGCACAAGATGAGCCTGCCCTATAGCGACTCCATGATCGAAGCCATCGCGGAGATATATGCGAACCGTCCGCCAGAATAAAGTGTATTGGATTCTTCTTCAGGAGCGGTCAGCGGTCGAACGGGCGCGTCTCTCCCTGCAGGTAACGCGCTGATCAGGATTTAGGTCTCCGCTCCGTCTACATCGTCACGTACCAGGAAGCCCGGCCGCTTGTAGAACCACATTTGCCACATGGCGGTGAACCACATGATGGCGAAGCACAAGGCCATCATGGCGCCGGCGGCCATGACGACGTAGGCGAACCCAGCATAAAGCTTGGTGAAATACCAGGACATCACGTCAGCAACGATGCAGATGAACGGCGTCAAAATGACCAGGCTCTTGAACCATACCGGTCGCACGTAGGCATGGCTGAAGATGAAGCCCATGATGAAAAAGATGAACACCACTCCGAACAGGTGGATGTGCGACACACGCACCAACTGGTTCAGCGGCGTACCCGAGTCGTGGTCCACCACCACCTGAATGTTGTCCCACCCATCCAAGTTGGCGAGGTGGGGGTTGCTGCCATCATGGCAGTCCAGGCAGTTCTTTTCGAGCAAAGGCTGGATATCGGTTTCGTAGACGCCTTTCAGTGCCCCGCCGTGGATCCAGGCCAGAATTTCGGAGCGCTCATCGGGGGGTAGCATTGACGACATCGAGCCCCGCATGGCGGTCTCCAGCCGCGTGCCCTCGGATGAGCCGCTATAGGAAATCACGATGTCGTTGACGCTCAGTCCAGGGTTACCGTCCTTCCCGGAATCCGTCTGGTAGACATAGATCAGGGCGAACAGGTAGCCGAGGCCGATGGCCAGGAGCGCGCCGGTGAAGAGCACCCGCATGCTCAGGGGCAGTTCCTGGAAATGCCGGTACAGGCGATGGGTTTTCTGCTCGTTCAAAATCCTGCTCCCAATCAATGCGTTTACGATATATCAACACGTCGTTCAGCTGGTTCGTCGAAAGCCGAACATTGCAACCGACTGCGGTTCGCTACCGCTCATCACACGGTAACTCGAAATATATCACCGATGCCGGTTCCTGGATGCTGTAGTAAGCAGCTAGTCGCTGGATGGTGCCCCGGCTCAACGGCGCCGCCATTGCGTGCATGACACTGTTCTGGCGTTCACCGTTGACGTAAGCCTGCAGCGCCTTGGCCAAGTATTCTTCATTCTGGCCCGACAGGCGCGAGTAGCGTGGGTCGGAGCTGTTGCCGTCCAGGCCATGGCAGCGTTCGCAGCGAGACAGCCAACCGCGGGCCGTCAGGGGCTTGCGCACCACGCGTGGCTCCGGCGATTGAGCCGTATAGAATGCCGCAAGGTCCTTCATGTCCTCGTCGCTGAGCTCCGCGACCGCGCCCTGCATGGGACCGTGGTCCCGCCGACCGTTGTCGTAGGACTTGAGTGACTGGACGAAATAAGTCGGGTCCTGCCCGGCCAGTGACGGTGTGTCATTGGAAGTCGTGTTTCCGTCAATGCCGTGACAACTGGCACAGGATTCGGCCAGGCCAGCGCCCCGTTCGGCGTCACCCGTGGCCGCGTTGGGCGTGGGCTTGGGCGCCTGCAGCGCGTAATACAGCCCCATGTTGGCCAGCGTGTCATCGTCGAGGCTAGCGCTCAGGGTCTGCATCATGTTGTGCAGGCGGTCGCCGGCCCGGTATTCCTTCATCACGTGCACGAAAAATTCCGGCGCCTGGCCGGTAAGGTTGGGCATGCCCGGTATCCGGGCATTCCCGTCGGCCCCGTGACAGCTTCCGCAGCCCGCCGTGGAGGATCTGACTGCAACCATTGGATCGTCATCCATAGCGGCGTCGATAGCCGGCGCTTCGGCCTGCCGCTGCCCATTGCGTGGCGGCGGCAGGCTGGCGTAATAGATCGCGGTTTTCAGCAGAGCCTCGCTGTCGAGGAACGCGACCGCTTCCCGCATGGCCAGATTGTTGCGGCGCCCCTGCTGGTAATTGAGCATTTCGCGATAGAGATAGATAGTGCGCTGACCTGCGAGGTTAGGGAAACTCCTGTCCACACTGATGCCATCCAGCCCGTGACAGGTGGCACAGGTCTGTTCCGCCAGGGCGCGACCTTGTTCGATGCTGTCCTGCGTGGGGAACAACGCTGCGCGTTCCTTGGCGTTTATGGGCGCATCCAAGGGTCCATCAACCTGCGCCACGGCGTTGGTAAATACCAACAGGATGACCGCGGTCAAAAGCCATATCTGAAATCTTTTCATGCGATCTCCTTCCAGCCAGTGCAGATAGGCCGCTGTCTGAGTGTCGATGCACCCAACGGGCAGCGTCACACGCTAATCAATTGTCTTTTGCGCCCTGGTCAATCCAGGCCTTGATCTTGTCAATCTGGTACTGGGCCACCTTGTCCGAACTGCCATGCGGCATCTTGATCGATGGGTCGGCCCGGCCCTCCATCAACACCACCAGGTTGCTGCCCAGGCTGTCGCCGGGGACAACCATCGCACCGTTGGCCGTACCTTTGAGCAAATCAGCGTGGCTGGCCATGCTCAAGCCCGTAGCGGCATGCCCGGCCCCACCAGGCTGGTGGCACTTGAGGCAATACTGGTCCAGCACAGGTTTGACATCGGCCGCAAAGCTGACCGGTGCTTCGGATTGGCAGGCGACCAGGGCGGCGGGCAGCAATGCCAGTGCTGCCATCCGGGTGATTGTCGTTTTGTTGCTTTTCATATCTCTGTTCCTGTTGCCAGGCGACCTGGCATCAAAATACCCAATTTTGCGCGCGGTGATCAAGCTAACCTTGGTGGGAGGTGTACTCGTTGACGCATATCAACGCTCGTGCAGTTCAGCGCCAGCACCCCCGGCCTCAGCGATCTTATAATGTAGGCATTGTCGCATACCCGGTATGCGCGGCGACAGAGGAGCAGGGCATTGAAAATTGCCATCGTGGGGGCAGGCATTTCCGGCCTGGCCACCGCTTACGCGCTGAATGCGAAGCGCGATGACCTGGAGATCGTCATATTCGAGGCCGGATCACGCACTGGCGGCAAGGTCTGGACCGAGCAGACGCTGGAAGGTTACGCCTGCGAGTGGGGCGTCAATGGTTTTCTGAACAACAAGCCCAAAACGCTGGAGCTTGCCGAGGGGTTGGGCCTGCAAGCCCAGGTCGGCGATGAATCGGCCAACCGGCGATACGTTTTCCGTCATGGCGCTTTGCACGCCCTGCCGGAATCACCCCCCGCCTTCCTCACTTCGAAATTAATGAGCCTGCCAGGGCGTTTGCGGGTTATGTGCGAGCCGTTCATCCCCAGGGGCAAGGTCGAGGATGAGACGCTGGCGGATTTTGCCCGTCGGCGGCTCGGCGCCGAAGCAGGTGAAGCGCTGATCGACCCGATGGCCTCCGGGGTCTTCGCGGGCGATCCGGCGCGCATGAGCCTGAAGAGCTGCTTTCCCCGGATTCATGAGATCGAGTCGGAGTTCGGCAGCCTGATTCGCGGCATGATCAGGCTGCAGATCCGGGCGAAAAAGGAAGGGAAGGGTAAAGGCCCAGGACCCGGACCCGGCGGCAAGCTGACCTCGTTTGCCCGCGGTATGAGCGAGATGACCGATGCCTTGACCGCACAGTTCGCGAGCCAGATTCGAGTGGGCACGGCTGTGCGAGCGGTTGATCGGACGGGAGATTGTTATGCGCTGAGCCTGGGAGACGATTCCGTCGAAGAGGCAGATCACGTGGTGTTGGCTGCTCCTGCATTTGCGCAGGCCGAAATGCTCGATGAACTGTCGCCCCGGATTTCGAGCCTGCTGCGGGATATCGAATATCCTGCAGTCAGCGTCGTGTGCCTGGGCTATGACCAACAAGAACTGGGTGGCCACCTCGACGGGTTTGGTTTCCTGGTGCCCTCGACCGAAGGGCGGGGCATTCTCGGCACGGTGGTTGACTCCAATGTTTTCCCAAACCGGGCCCCCGAAGGCAAGGTTCTGTTTCGAACGCTGGTCGGCGGCGCGCGGGCAACGGAAAAGGCCCGTTTGCCCGAGTCACAACTTATGGACCTGGTGCTGGCCGAACTTCGCGAAATCCTGGGCATCCATGTCGATGCAGAATTCGGCAAAACCTACACCCACCAGCGGGCCATCCCGCAGTACCAGGTCGGCCACGCGCAACGGCTGGCTGACATCGACGAGGAACTCACCCGGCATCCCGGCCTGACCCTGACCGGCAACGCCTTCCGTGGTGTCAGCCTGAACGACTGTATCGAGAATGCGTGGCGGAGTGCGGAACGGATTCTGCCCGTCTGACGTGGGTCATCATGAGCCGGTCTTTTCGTCCAGGCCTGGCCGTGACGGCGGCGGTTCGGGGGTCATCCTGAACACCCACGGCGCCAGCAGCAGTGGCACCAGGCTCATACCGAAAATCAGGGCCCAACCCCTCCACGTGGGGTGTTGCAGTTCCAGCAATTCGCCAATGCCGGGCGCATAAACGGCAACCAGTATCAGCGCCATGCAGAGGCCGATCGCCCCCCAAATCCAGGCATTGCGGGTAATTTCATTTTGCCGCCAGTGACTGGAGGCATCGCGCATATTGAACACATGCCACAATTGCGAAAGCGCCAGTGTGCAAAAAGAGACGGTCACTGCCTGGGTGCCCGTAAGGCCCAGAACCAGCCGGGCGAGCCCCATGGCCGCCAGAACGCAGAATGACATCACTGCTCCGTAGATGGCCACTCGCATCCAGTGGCGGCCACAGAGGATGCCCTCATCTGAACGGCGTGGAGGGTGGTCCATCAGGCCTGCATGACCCTCACCTACCCCCAGTGCCAGGGCTGGAAAAACGTCCGTGACCAGGTTCAGGAACAAGATCTGCAGCGGCAGCAGGGGCAAGGGGGCACCGGCCAGGGTCGCCAGGCCTACGACCAGGACTTCACTGATGTTGCAGGAAAGCAGGTAGACCACGAACTTGCGAATGTTGGCATAGATGGCGCGACCCTGCGCGATGGCTTCCACGATGGTGGGGAATTGGTCGTCCTGCAACACCATGGCAGCCGCTTCGCGGGCCACGGCGGTGCCACGGATACCCATGGCGACCCCGATGTCAGCCTGCTTGAGGGCGGGGGCGTCGTTGACACCGTCGCCGGTCATGGCGACGATGAATCCGTTTTGCTGAAAGTGACGAATCAGGTCAAATTTCTGCCGCGGCGAAACCCTGGCGATGACCTGCGCGCGCGCCAGTGTCGCCGCGTCCACCGGGCCTTGCTCCAGGGCGTCAATGCTGGTCGAAGCTGCCGCTTCGGGTTCGATCAGGTGGACATCCCGGGCAATGTGCCGGGCCGTGGCCACGTGGTCACCGGTTACCATCACGACCCGGATACCGGCCGCGCGGCAGCGCTCGATCGCTTCACGCACGCCCATTCGCGCCGGGTCCATCAACCCTGCAGCCCCCAGCAGAACCAGGTCCTGGCGAGCGTCTGTTTCAGGCTGACTGGCCATGCGAAAAGCCAGCGCCAACATCCGCAGCCCGGATTCCCCCAGTTCCTGGACTTCGCGAAGAAAGGCGTCAGCCCGGCCAGGTTCCATCGGCACGATGCCATCCTCGGTCAGCAGGGACGTACAGCTGGGCACGAGGGCTTCTGGCGCACCCTTGACCGATATCAGGATTTCTTCGCCTGTACGATTGAACACCGCCATGCGCTTTGAGTCGGCGCTGAAGGGTTCTTCCTTCAGGCGGGGATATTCGGCGGCGAGCGCCGCCAGTTCGACACCGAAAGCTTCAGCGGCCAACAGCAGGGCGATTTCGGTCGGGTCGCCGACAGCCTCGGTTTCCTCCCCGTCCCGAAAGGACAGGGCGGCATTGTTGCAGAGCGCGGCTGATCGCAGCAGTCTTCGGGCCAGTTCTTCTACCGGCATCGCAATGGCTTTGCCGTCCTCCAGTAATCGTGCACCGGTCGCGCCCGCTTCTCTTTCAAACTGGAGCAGGTGGCCCGGCAGGAGCAGCGCCTGCACCGTCATACGGTTCTCCGTCAGGGTGCCCGTTTTGTCCGTCAGGATAATGCCGGTGGCGCCCAGGGTTTCAACCGCGGAAAGCCGGACGATCAGCGCGTTCCGCCGGGCCATGCGCCACATGCCCCTGGCCAGGGCGATGGTGGCGACGATAGGCAGGCCCTCAGGAATAGCGGCCACCATGAGCGCGACGGCGACCTGGATGGCCAGGACAACGTCGCGTCCTGCTGCAACGCCCGCAGCGGCGATCATGACGGCTATGCCGATCATGACCCAGACCAATCTCCGGCCAAGGGCGTCGAGTCGTTTCTCCAGGGGGGTTTCCTGGGCTTCTGCATTGCGCACCAGCTGGGCGATTTGCCCGAGTTCGGTGGACTGACCGGTGCCGGTGACGATGCCAAAGCCCGAACCCCGCGTGATGGAAGTGCCTTTGAACAGCATGTTGCTGCGCTCCATCAGGGAGGAGTCCGGGGGCAGGGGTTCACTGGTCTTGTCGACCGGGTTGGATTCGCCCGTCAACGTGGACTCGTCCGCTTGCAGCGCCGAGGCTTGCAGGATGCGGAGGTCCGCAGTGATGATATCTCCGCCTTCCAGGATTACGATGTCGCCCGGCACAATCATCTCGGCGGGGATTTCGCTCAGTTGACCGTCGCGCCGAACCCGGGTCTGGAAGTGGCCAAGCTGCCGCAGCGCTTCCATTGACCGCGTGGCGCGCAACTCCGTGACGAACCCGATGCCGGTATTGAAGGCGATGACCGCCAACACGGCGAGTCCCTCGGCGTAGTCGCCAAACCAGAGCGCCACCGCGGCTGCCAGGCACAGCAAGCCGATGACCAGGCTGCGGAATTGCGCGAGGAGAATTTTCCAGGCCTTCTGGGGCCGGATTGCCTGCAGCTGGTTCCCACCGTATTGCGCGAGGCGCTGCCGGGCCTCGGATGAGGAAAGCCCCTGCTCGGGGTCGGCCGACAACTTGTTTGCCACTTGCGTGCCAGCAGCAGCCCAGGGCGCATCGGGCAGGGACGCGCCACTTGCCTTGGAACCGTTTGCGCCGTTAGCCTGTCTCACGTCAAGTCTGCGGTCGGGTGGGCGTGTTCCCATGATGAAGGCCGAGCCACCCGGTACGGCAGACTTAAGTCAATCAATCTGCGGGGTCCTGGCTCGAGCTCATGGTCAGCAAAATCGACTCACAAGGGGGTAACACCCGCCAGTCACTGATCGAATGGCTGGACACTTACCAGGCATCAGTCGGTGACGCGGCGGCGGTTTGCACTCCGGTGCTCGAAGGCGTGCTTGCCGGCGCGCTTGCACGCAAGGATGCCCAGGGCCAGTTGCTCGAGCTGTTGCACATCCTGCAAACCTTGTCGCCCGACCCCGGTACCGTGTGTTGTGCCATGCTGTTCGTGGCGCAGCGCAATGGTGAAGACCTGGACCAATGGACGGATCTGCCGGCCAATATCCGGCAAAGGGTGAACGACCTGCTGCGCCTGAAGCAGGTCGAGTCGGAGAACATCGACGGGGATGCCGCCAGCAGCGCGGAAGGGCTGCGTCGGTTACTGCTGGCCCTGGTCAAGGACGTTCGCGTCGTACTGGTCGCCCTGGCCTGGCAGCTGGTCAAGCTGCGCCTGGCGCGTAATGACAGCGAAACGGCCCGTGCGCTGGCACGCGAAGCGGTCCTCATCCACGCGCCGCTCGCCAACCGCCTGGGCGTGTGGCAGTTGAAGTGGGAAATCGAAGACCTCGCCTTTCGTTATGACGAACCCGAGGCCTACCAGCGGGTCGCTCGACTGGTGGCTGAACGGCGTAGCGACCGCGAACAGTTCATCCAGAGCTTCATCCATCGGCTCGAGCAGGCCATCGGTGACGCGGGCATCAAGGGAGAGGTGCTCGGCCGACCAAAACACATTTACAGCATCTGGAAAAAGATGCAGCGCAAGGGGCTCGACTTTCACGAGTTGTTCGACGTGCGTGCGGTTCGGGTGCTGGTCGACGATCTCCCTTCCTGTTACAGCGTGTTGGGGCTGGTACACACCTTGTGGCAACCGATACCGGGGGAGTTCGATGACTACATTACGACACCCAAGGGCAACAACTACCAGTCACTGCACACGGCCGTGGTCGGCCCTGAGGGCAAGGCAGTTGAAGTCCAGATCCGCACCCACCAGATGCACGAGCACAATGAACTGGGTGTCGCCGCGCACTGGCGGTACAAGGAAGGCGGGCCCAATGACCCGGCTTTCGACAACAAGGTCGCGGTCATGCGCCAGTTGCTGGATTCTGGCGACGAGACGCTGGATGACGAAAGCCTGCTGGAAAGCTTCCAGGCGGCGACCAGCGAGGAACGCGTCTACGCACTGACCCCGAAGGGAAAGGTCGTGGATCTCGTGCTGGGTTCTACTGTGCTGGATTTTGCCTACCACATTCACACCGAGGTGGGTCACCGTTGTCGGGGCGCGAAGATCAACGGGCGCATCGTGCCACTGACCCACCGGGTCGAGACGGGCGACCGCGTCGAGATTCTGACCGCCAAGCAGCCCCGGCCCAGTCGCGACTGGCTGAACCCGCGGCTCGGGTTTATTCGTGGCGCCCGCGCCCGCTCAAAAGTCCGCCATTGGTTCCGCCGTGAGAGCTTTGACGAAAACCTGCGCCAAGGCCGTGAAGTCGTTGAAGCCGAGCTCAAGCGTATGGGCATGGGCGTGGCGGATCTGGACGGGGTTGCCGGTCGCTTCTCGGTGAAGAACCTGGATGATGTCTACGTGGCCGTGGGTTGTGGCGACCTGACCGTCAGCCAGGTCGTACATGCCGCTGAACGGCTGGCCACATCTGCGGTGGAGCCGAAGGCCGAAGACCTGGTGACGCGCGCGCCCAAGCGCGGGCGCGGGGGTGAGGAACCGGTCGCGGACGATGTGCGCATCGAGGGGGTGGGTAACCTGATGACCACCATGGCCCGTTGTTGCCAGCCGGTGCCGGGTGATCCAGTGGTCGGGTACGTGACCCGTGGCCGTGGGGTGACCATTCACCGTGAAGACTGCCCCAATGCCTTGCGTTGGCAGAGAGAAGACAGTCCACGACTGCTTCAGGTCAGTTGGGGACGCGCGCCATCGGTGAATTATCCGGTCGAGTTGCTGATCAAGGCGTTCGATCGGCGTGAGCTGATTCGCGACATATCGGCCACGTTATCGGCTTCGGACGTGAGTATCACCGATATCAGCAGCCACCTGGACCCCGAGCACGAGGAGGTATCGATCCGGTTGCACGCCCGGGTGAACAGCTACGAACAATTGAGCGAACTGCTGAGCCGACTGCGCAATGTGCGCAACGTCAGCGAAGCCAGGCGCCTGCGTGAACAGACCTGATTTAATCCCGGGGTTTTTCCGGCAGAGTATCCAGCAGGTTTTCGAGGCTGGCGCGCGCGGCTTCGATAGAGAAGTGCGCTTTGACGTTTTCGACTGCGGCTGCTGATACGCGATTCCACAGTGTTTCGTCCTGGTACAGGCGCACGATCTGCTCGGCGAAGGTCTCGGCCGTTTCGGCCACCAGCACTTCCCGGCCGTCCTCGGCGAACATCCCCTCCACCGCGATGGGCGTGGCCACGACGGGCTGACCATAACTCATGCTCATGTTGACCTTGCCCTTCACGCCGGCGCCATAGCGCAGCGGCGCCACGGCCAGGCGGCAACGATCCAGCCAGGGCTCGAGTTCTTCCACGAACCCATGGAATACGACGCCATTGCCATCCAACGCCCGGATTTCATCCGTGGCCTTGCTGCCGATCAGGTGAAACTGAACGTCCGGCAGACGCTGACGGACCAGCGGCCAGATGTCGCGCACAAACCAGGTTGCGGCGTCGATATTGGGCGGATGCTGGTAGCCACCCACGAAAAACAGGTCCTTGCGTTCGTTGAATCCCGTCCGGCAGCCCGGCACCTCGTGAATGTTGGAGAGCACGTGAACTCGAGAACCGGGAGCATCTTTCGCCAGGACCTCGACCTCGACCGGACTGACGACCACGGTGACGTCGGCGGCGGCCACGATGCCGAGCTCCGAGCGACGAGTCTGTTTTGCCACCTGGCGCAGAGCGGTGCTGTCTTCCAGTTCTGCCAGGCGCTGTTCTCGCAGGTAGTGCAAATCGACGGTGTCGAAGATAAAGGGTGCTCGCGGGCAGTATCGCTTCAGCAGGGACAGGTAGTTGACGGCAATGTAGTGGCGACTGATGAACACGTAGTCGAACTCGGAACCGCGCTCTTCGAAAAAGGCCTTCAACGGATCCAGCCAGGGCAGGTAGAGCACCTCGACGCCATCCCGCTGCAGTTGCCGGGTGTAACGCCCCGCGTGCATGCGGTTGTCGGCAAAAAACGTCACGCCGTAACCCAGGCCCCGGAAACACTGCATGAGATTGGTCAGGCGGACGCTGCCCGAATCCTGGTCGGGCTCGGGCGTGGTGGCGTCAATCACCAGCACGCGGCCTTGCAGGTGATGATCCCGCGACTGCCGGACCTGAGCCAGGTTGTCAGGGTCATTGATCGGTGGTGCCTGTTGGGCCAGTGAATCCGCCCAGCGTTCGAGGAACTTGTCCCGGTTGACCTCCTGGTACCGCTTGGTGCCGCTGGCGGTGTCCGTACCCGAAGTGATGCCCTCGTGATGGATCACGACCGCGGCCGGCTGGACCAGGACTTTCAGACCGGCCTCGCGAATTCGGAAGGCAAGGTCGGTATCCTCGTAGTAGGCGGGTGCGTAATGGCTGTCGAATCCGCCCAGTTCGCTGAAGGTGGCGGTACGCAGCATGATGCAGGCGCCTGAGCAGTAGTCGGTCTCGCGCAGGTACTGGTACTCCGGGCGGTCCGGGTCGTCATGGCGTCCGTAGTTCCAGCCCGAGCCATCGCTGAAAACCATCCCGCCGCATTCCTGCAAGGTTCCGTCGGGGTAGACCAGTTTGGCCCCGACCAGTCCGGCATCGGGTACTTCATTGAAGGTTTCCACCAGGCGATCCAGCCAGCCATCGCTCACCTGCGTGTCGTTGTTGAGCAAGACCAGGAAAGCGCCCCTGGCCTGTTTCGCGCCGCGGTTGCAACTGCCGATGAAGCCCAGGTTCTGTTTGTTGCGCAGGTAGCGCACGCCTGCCAAGGCCGTCATTGCGGTCTCGGTTTCGTCGGCGGAAGCATCGTCCACCACGATGACTTCAAAAGAGGTCTCACAACGGGTGGCAGCGATGCTTTCCAGGCACTGCCTGGTGTAGGCCCACTGATTGTAGGCGGGGATGACGATGCTGATCTGCGGTTCATCGGGGCAGACCAGGCTCAGCGGCCGTTCCGGCGACGGGGTTGTCAGGGCGGTCGCTATCGCGCCCGGTTCCGCGTCACGCTTCGCTGCGCCGGTCGTTGTCGAACCGCTGTGGTCGGGTCCACGGCGGGCAGGCTTGTCGCCGCCGGATCGCTCCGGCGCCAGATCCGGCTTCCTGGGTGCCGTTTCCGGAGCAACAGCGCTCTGGGCCGGCGCCTGTAGGCGTTCGATGGTGCCCCCAACACCCCGGGTGGCCAGGTAGCGAACGCCCTTCGAGGCCAGCAGCGGCCACCGCAAGGGATTGTAGATGCGTGCCTGCCACAGGGTTCGGGCACTGCGCTTGAGCACCCTCAGCGGTCGTGTGACGCGCCAGGAGAAGCTGGCCAGGATCAGGTCCTGAAGCTCCTGCAAGCGTCGACGTTCGGCTTCGGTCGATTCGTGCAGTTGCGCCAGTTCTCGCAATTCGGAGCGGGTGGTCGCCAATTCGGAGCGGTTCTCGGCCAGGGCTTTGCCCAGCGAGCTAATTTCAGCACCGAGACTTTCCCGTTCCTCCCGGAGCGTTTTATCGAGTGCCTGGGCCCAGGCCGTGCGTTCCGCCACGGTCTGCTCCAGTTCCGCGGCGTGCTTACGGGCCTGCTCGGCTGCGGTGTTGGCCGCTTCTGCCCAGCGGGTGCGCTCCGCTACCGTCTGTTCCAGTTCCGCGACATGCTCACGGGCCTCTTCGGCTGCAGTGTTGGCCGCTTCTGCCCAGCGGGTGCGCTCCGCTACCGTCTGTTCCAGTTCCGCGACATGCTCACGGGCCTCTTCGGCTGCAGTGTTGGCCGCTTCCGCCCAACGAAGGCGCTCTGCCAGATCCGCCTCCAGCTCAGTGGCCCGTTGCTTGGCTTTTTCGGCGTCCTGGTTGGCACGCTCAGCCCACTCTTGTCGCTCACGGGCGTTCTGTTTGGCCTGTTCCGCCCACTGCGAACGGCGCCCCAGTTCGCGCTCGATTTCGCGCTGGCGAACCCGGGCCTGCCGAAGCTGCGTCCCCCCCTGGGCTACCAGGTAACGGGCTGACTCGGCCTGCGCTTGAGCCAGCGAGTGGTGCTGCCCCGGTGGGCTGGCAGCGCCTAGCTCCGCCGGGCACAGCTGTTCATATGCGCGCACCATGTCCGCCATGTCGTTCGATGGCAAGCTCAGAATTGCTTCACTGATGGACCGGAGCAGTTCGGGTTTGGAAGCGATCCGGGCCACTGTCTCGATCAGTTCCTTGGATGAGGGTTCGATCAGCCAGCCAGTGACTCCATGCTCGATGCGTTCCTCGAAGCTGCCGCGGCGGGTCGCGATCACGGGCAATCCAAGCCGCTGCAGTTCCGACAGCATGTAGCTGTAAGTTTCCGGGACGATTGAGAGCAATGCTGCCAGGTGCGGACCGATCTCACGCAACAAATCCGGCAACTCTTCGCGCCGGTACTGCAGGACGACGGAAACACCCTGGAGACCGAAGAAGTCCTCTCCGTGCTTGCCGGTGCCCAGCAGGTAGATATGTGCGTGTTCGGCCAGTCCGGGCAGTGCGTCCTTTAGCAGGGCCTTACCCTTGCCCGGCTGTATCCTGCCGGGAATGAGCAGGCGCAGTTTTTGATCGGGGCGCGGCCGGGCAGCGACAGGCTGAGTCCGGAGTAGCGGCGGCAGCCCGTGCGGCACCAGTGCAATATCCACCCCATCCCAACGCGAATCCAGTTGTCGGTAGAGATCGATGACCGACTGGCTGGGCGCCACCAACTTGACCGGGTGCCGGGTGATGGCCTCGTAACAGGCGTCCCGGAGGACGTACCATTGGTCTGCATCGCGGTCACCAAATTCCATCTTGCCTTGCTGGCTGCGGATGGCAGCAGGCAGATCGATGCCGTCCTTGCCCGCGTAATCATGCGGATGCACGCTCAGAAGGGGCCAAAGCGGGAAATAATCGTGGAGGACCTGCAGCGTGGGCAGTCCGGTTCGCAAGGCATCCAGGCTATGGCCCACCAACGAGGAAACCAGCACGCGCCCGACGCCAAAACGCGCAAGGACTTCCTGCAGCGCTTGCTGATATTGCCCGTTTTCGATTTCGATCGAGGCAATCGGCGGCTGCAGCCACCAACTGGCAATCGGGAATCGCAGTTCGTTGCCGGCATAGAGCGCCAGTCTCTGTCCGTTACCCCCGCCGGTTTGCGCTTGTTCCGAGCGCAGCTGCAGGTGATCCGAAGCCTCGTCCGCGTCGATAAAAGCCTGCGTCCACAGGCTGACCCCACCTCCCCAGCTGTGGGTGATGTGCAGCGTGACCGGCTGGCTGTTTGCGCCGGGCACTTTCACGGCCGGAGCGCCGGCATCCAGCCAACCCTGCAGGTGTTCGGAGAGCGACCCCCACGCCGCCGGCCTCTTTGATTCATGCGGCTCCAGTTTCGTGCTGCTGAAGACTGCAGATCTTTCATCCGGTACGAAAAGCCATTCCGCCAGTTCGAGGCTGTCAGACACAGAGGCCGTGAAATCAGCAGGTTCCGCTCGGGAGTGGGCGAACTCCCCGGCTGCGGCTGGTGAAAGCGCCAATAAGTGGTCAGGCCAGGCGCACTGTTTGTGCAGTGCGGGTTCCGCCATGAGACGGACCGCTGTAGAGAGGTCGCTCCAGTTGGGAGGTTCCGGGCCGGTCAGGCCGGCGAAAGGGTTGCATTCCGGTGCTGCGTTACTCATGACGGTCAGGGCCCGTGGCCCCTCGGGCGCCGACAGCAGGGCTTGCAGTTCTGCCAGTTGTTCAGCGGTGGGCCGCAATCCGGCACGAATCAGAACGATGGTCTGCCCCGGAGCTTCTGCTTGCAGTTCGTTCAACAGGGGGACGATTCGTTCGAGGTTGTTTTGTGTCTGCTGCGTACCCGGCAGTGAAGCGTGGCTGAAAACTCGCAGACCCAGGGCGTGAATTCGTTCCAGCCACGGCCTGTCAATGGCCTGGGTGCCCTTGGCATGGAGATACAGGACGGGACCGTTCGGGCGTCCTGCATTTTTGCGGGTTGTTGTCTTACGCGCAGGCATTAGAATGTCGGCTGGCGGTCCTTTTGAAGCTTAAGGTTGAATGCACACCGGGAACTTCGCAGGTCCGCGGAATGATCTGCTGGCGATTCGTATCCGGCGTGTTCGGTCGCCGGGGCAGCCAGCCGGTCATTATCGTAAATCCATCGCGTGATGTCACGGCATTGCCCCGTCGTATCACTGCCAACCGGGTATTGAATGAAGAAAACCAGCAAGAAGCGCCCGGTCCGGCGCGGCCGTGCCAAACGCTCCGTACGGGTTTCCCTGTGGCGGCGCCTATGGAAAGTGGCGATGCTGGGCGCCGGATTTGCTTTGGGTCTGTCGATCCCGTGGCTCGTATGGCTTAACTTCCAGGTAACCAGTGAGTTCGAAGGTCGAAAGTGGGATTTGCCCAGCCGGGTTTATGCCCGGCCGCTGAGCCTGTACGTCGGCCGGGAAATCTCGCTGGTCGCGCTGGAGCACGAGTTGGAGATCGCGGGCTACCGGGCCGTCGATGGCGCTGATCAGCCCGGTACATTTCACCGCTCGGTGAATGACTTCGAGATTTATCGCCGTCCCTTCAATTTCGATGACGGACCGGAGCCTGCCCTGCGTTTTCGGGCCCGCCTGTCGGGCGGCTCGGTCACTGGCCTGGTGGACGCCGGCAGTGCCGCGCCGCTGAGCCTGGTTCGTCTCGATCCAGCCGAAATCGCCTCGATTTTCCCCCTGCATGATGAAGATCGCACACTGATTGCGATCGGCGATGCGCCCGAATTATTGGTGACCGGCCTGCAGGCGGTGGAAGACCGGCAGTTCAAACGCCACGCGGGGGTCGATTTTCGGGGTATTGCACGGGCCCTGGTGGCTAACGTGCGGGCCGGCAAAGCGGTACAGGGTGGCAGCACCCTGACCCAGCAGTTGGTCAAAAATTATTACCTCAGTGACGAGCGCACCTTGCTGCGCAAGATCAATGAGGCCGGGATGGCTTTGCTGCTGGAGTGGCACTATGACAAATCCGAGATACTGGAAGCCTATCTGAACGAGGTGTATCTCGGTCAGCAAGGCAATCATGGTATTCATGGTTTTGCACGGGCCAGTGAGTTTTACTTTGCCCAGCCCCTGCAAGAACTGAAACCGGATCAGGTCGCGCTTCTGGTTGGAATGGTTCGCGGCGCTTCCCTGTATAACCCACGGCGCAATCCTGAGCGGGCATTGGAGCGGCGCAACCGGGTGCTGGATATTTTTGCCGAGACCGGGTTGCTGACTGTGCAGGAGACTTCGCGGGCGAAGTCGCGGCCACTCGCGGTCACCCGGTCGCCAGGTTCTGGTCGCAGCCGCTTTCCGGCGTTTGTCGACCTGGTGCGCCGCCAGCTGCGGCGCGACTACCACGAGGAAGACTTGCGCAACGAGGGCTTGCGCATCTTCACCACGCTTGCGCCTTCAGACCAGGTTGCCGCCGAGGCAGCCGTAAGCCGCGAACTCCAGAAGCTGGCTGAACGCGGGTTGCCCGGCGACTTGCAGGCCGCGCTGGTGTTGGCCGATGTTTCCAGTGGCGAAGTGCGAGCCCTGGTGGGGGACCGTGCGCCCAACCAATTCGGGTTCAACCGTGCCCTGGATGCCCGTCGTCAAGTCGGTTCCGTGATCAAGCCGCTGGTTTACCTGGTGGCCCTGGAGCACGATTCGGACTACAACCTGATGACCTTGCTGGATGACGAGTCGATCAGCCTGCGCCAGCCCGATGGCAGTATCTGGTCGCCCAAAAACTATGATGGAAAGGTTTATGGCCAGGTCAGGTTGATTGACGCACTGACGGCTTCCCTGAACCTGGCGACGGTGCGCCTGGGGATGCGTCTTGGGGTACAGCATGTGATCACTGCCCTGGGCCAGTTGGGTGTGGAAGCTGACGTGCTGCCGGTGCCTTCCACCTTGTTGGGTGCGGTCGAATTAACCCCCATCGAGGTCGCCCAGGTGTACCAGTCACTCGCGGCAGGCGGTTACAGCGTGCCCCTGCGTGCGGTGACAGCCGTCCAGACAGCCTCCGGTGATCTCCTGCAGCGTTACGCATTGCGGTTGTTGCCGCTGGAGCGGCGCGATGCCGTTGCGGTACTCAACTACGCATTGACACAGGTTGTGGAAACGGGCACCGCCCGGGCATTGCCCGGCCTGCTGGCCAGTCCGGTGCGGATTGCGGGGAAAACCGGTACGACCAATGAACGAAGAGACAGCTGGTTTGTCGGATATACCCGTGACCTGTTGGCGGTCACCTGGGTGGGGCTCGATGACAACCGGCCCGCTGGCGTGACGGGCAGTAATGCCGCGATGCGCGTGTGGGCTGAACTGTTCAAAGGTCTGCCGCTCAATCCGGTCGGCCTGGACATGCCGGAAGGTGCGTACTGGACCTGGGTTGAGCCCGATCTGAATGCATTGAGTGACCCCGTGTGCGCCGGGGCCGTACAATTGCCGTTCGTCGCCGAGTCGGAACCTTCATCGGAGTCTCCCTGCCTGGCCAGGCTGGAAAAACGGGCACAAAAGCCTTTCTGGAGAAAGTGGTTTGAACGTTAAACGGATATTTTTGTTGTCCATGGCGACCGGGATCATGGTTGCCTGTACCAGCCCCCAACCCGCACCCGTGGAAGAGCGTGAGGTCACTCGCAAGGTTCGTACCCCGGCGGAGCAGGAAAGCGCGGGTGTACAGGTTTACCCTTTGCAAAACCCGGCGATTGTGGAACTGACCGAGCAGGCCGCGGCTGCCGAGGCTTCGGGCGACTTTCAGGCTGCGGCCGTGTTGCTGGAACGCGCCTTGCGCATTCGCCCACGCGACCCGCAAATTCTGCAGCACATGGCGGAAGTCCAGTTGCAGATGAAAGACTATGACCAGGCGCTGAGTTTTGCCGTCCGTTCCTACGACATCGGACCCCGTGTTGGGGAGATCTGCGCCCGAAACTGGCGCACCATCGCGGTGGCCCGCGAACATCTTGAAGATGGTCCCGGGGCCCGCGAGGCGGAACAACGAGCCGGGCAGTGCATGAACACCCGGCCCCAGTCACTCTGAGTATTGGCAGTGGATGCGGCTAAGGACCGGGCCGCTCGCCTGTTGGGTGAAGACGGACCGTTCAGGGACATACTTTCAGGTTTTGCGCCGCGCCAGGAACAAATCGATCTGGCCCAGGCCATTGAGAATGTCCTGGAATCAGAAGGCCTGTTGGTCGCGGAAGCCGGAACCGGCATCGGCAAGACGCTTGCCTACCTCGTGCCGGTGATCTTGTCCGGAAAACGGGCCATCGTCTCGACCGGCACCAAGACCTTGCAGGATCAGCTCTATTTTCGTGACTTGCCCCTGGTGCAGGGCGCGCTGGATGTGCCGGTCAGTACAGCACTGCTCAAAGGGCGCGGCAACTACCTTTGCCTGTACCGGATGGATCAGGCACGCGAGTCGGGCGAATTGCCCAGCCGCAAAGCAGTTGCCGAATTGGAAGCGGTATTCAAGTGGTCCAGTCGCACGGTCGATGGCGATCTGAGCGTGACCGCGGAGATCAGTGATGACAGTGGTCTTTGGCCATTCGTGACTTCAACGCCGGACAATTGCCTCGGTGGGGAATGCCCGCGTTTCGAGCAGTGTTTCGTGGCCAATGCGCGCAAGGCTGCCCAGGAAGCTGACGTGGTGGTGGTCAATCATCACCTGTTGTTCGCCGACATGGCCATCAAGCAGAGTGGCTTCGGCGAGGTACTGCCCGGGGCGGGCGCCTTTATCATCGACGAGGCTCACGAGGCTCCGGAAGTTGCCTCGCAGTTCTTCAGCGCTACGGTCTCCGCGCGCCAGATCTCCGATTTGTGCCAGGATATCCTGGTCGAGTCAGGAAAGCAGTCTGCCGGACTGGCGACGACACGCGAGCCGGTTGAAAACTGCCGCCTGGCCCTGCAGCAGCTGCAAGCTGCGATCAGTGAGCACTTGCCCGAGAAGGGTTCCTGGCATGAACTGCTGGAGCGGCAGGAATTGCGGCAGGGTTTACAGGCTCTGGACCAGGCTGTCGCAGACTTGGCGCCGGCGCTGGAAGCACTGGATGGGAGCAGCCGGGGCGTTGAGGCTTGCGTCCACCGGCGTGACGAGTTGCAGCTCATGTTCGACCGGCTGGATCACGCTGTTTCTGCGGGTGAAGTGCGTTGGTTCGAACGGCGCGGCCGAGGTTTCGCCCTGCACATTACGCCGCTGGATATCTCGGCCGTTTTCACCGACTTCCGCCAGCAGCAGGAAGCTGCCTGGGTGCTCACCTCGGCTACCTTGTCAGTCAGCGGCGAGTTCGGGCACTTCACTCGCCTGATGGGACTCGAGGATGCGGACACGCTGAAACTGGATTCGCCGTTTGATTATGCCAGCCACGCCAGGTTGTGGCTGCCCGAAGGTTTGCCTGAACCTCGGCACCCGGCATTCCTTGAGCGGATGCTCGAGCAAGTGCTGCCCGTTCTGGAGGCGTCGTCGGGGCGTGCTTTCCTGCTTTTCACCTCGCATCGCGCTTTGAAGGAGGCGGCGGTCTGGTTGGCAGAACGTGTTGATTACCCGCTCTACATCCAGGGTGAATTGCCTCGAAGTATCCTGCTGGAGGAATTTCGGGAGTCAGGCAACGGCGTGTTGCTGGGCACCGCCAGTTTCTGGGCCGGTGTAGATGTCATCGGCGAGGCCCTGTCGCTGGTGGTCATCGATAAATTGCCCTTTGCCGCACCCGACGATCCCGTGCTGATGGCTCGCAGTGAAGAATTGCGCCAGGCGGGGGAAAACCCGTTCATGAGCCTGTACCTGCCGCGTGCGGTCATTACCCTGAAGCAGGGCGCAGGCCGGTTGATCCGGGACGTCAACGACACGGGTGTCTTGGTAATATGTGATCCCAGAATTCGTTCGAAAAATTACGGCGCGGCTTTTCTGGATAGCCTGCCACCCATGAAGCTAGCCCTGGATCGATCTGAGGTCATTGAGTTTCTTGAACATACTCGCGATTGAAACAGCTTCCGAGGCCTGTTCAGTGGCGCTGTCCCTGAACGGCGCCACGATCGAGCGCTTTGCCATGGCGCCGCGCGGCCACGCCGAACTCGTGCTCCCCTGGGTGAAAGAGTTACTCGCGGAAGCGGGAACGGGTCTGCGCCAGTTGGACGCGATCGCCTTCAGCCGTGGCCCCGGCAGTTTTACCAGCCTGCGCATCGGCATCAGTATCGTCCAGGGGCTCGCCTGGGGTGCGGACCTGCCCGTTGTGCCGTTGTCTTCGCTACAGATTGTCGCGCAGGGGGCAGCGGCCCTGGCCGGCACCGAGCAGACCCTGGTGGCCATGGATGCCCGCATGGGTGAGGTCTTCTGCGGGCTTTTCGAACGGGATGGAACGGGCATCATGCGGCCCCGGGGCCCGGAACGTGTCTGCCCGCCTGAAGTCGCGGCTGGTTTGGTGGAGGCAGGAACCAGTGGCGTAGGCTGCGGCTTTCAGCGATTTCCAGCCCTGAGTGAATCTGCGGGCCTGCTTGGCGGCGTTTACGCCGACATCTGGCCGCGCGCTGCGACCATGTCCGGCCTGGCGGAGGATTGGCTGCAATCACATGAACCCTTGTCTGCCGCCGAGGCACAGCCAGTGTACTTACGTGACAAGGTGGCAGAAAAGCAGCCGGTTGCCTGACTAGCCCTGCGATTTACCCTCGAGCGTATCGAAAATCCGCACATACTCTGATGCGATGGACTTCCAGTCCATCGTGGCCGCCATTGCTCGTGCCGCAACGGCGAGCGATTGAGCACGGTCGGGTTCGCGCAGCAACTGCCCGATCGCTGCGGCCATCGCGTCCCAGTCGTCGATGACCAGTGCATGCTTGCCGTTGATCACGGGAATGCCCTCGATGCCCTTGGAGGTGCTGACCACGGCCGTGCCGGCTGCAAAGCAGTCGATGATTTTCATCCGCGTGCCCCCACCATCGAGCAATGGGACCACCGCCAGGTCTGCCGCTTTGATCCAGGGGCCGACCTTGTCTACGCTGCCGGTCAGGTGAATGTGCGGGTGCGGGCTTTTCTCCGGTGGTTCTCGGCCCACGGCAAGCACATGGCAGGAAAGACCCGCTTGTTCCAGGCGTGGCAACAGTTCTTGTGCGTAGACCTCCAGTGCTCGCAGGTTGGGCGGATAGGAAAACGTACCGTGGTAGACCAGCAGCGGCGCCTGTTCGGGGATGCCGAATCGCTCGCGCAGCCCCGCTTCGGCTGGAAGGTCGAACTGGTCCAGGTCGACACCGTGCGGCACCGTGTACAGGCGGTCCAGGTCGACGCCGTCCTCGGCCAGCTTTTGCCGATCGTTGTCTGAGACACAGATGACGGCGTCGCAATGGTTGCACAGGTCAATCTCGATCGCTTTGTACCGCCGGTATTGCTCCTCGGTCAATTCCGCGACCTGGGTGCGGATGCGCTCGTACTCGACATTGTGTTCGACCAGTGCCAGGCGGGTATCCAGGACCTCACTGGCATGAATACAGGGACGCACATAGGCGGGAAACTCGGCTTGCAGAACGCGGGCGCCTACCCGTCGCGCCGCGTACAGCGTACGCCAGAAATAGCTGCCGTCCGTCAGCGGCAGATAAAGGAAAGCATTGTTGCCGGGAATATCCTTGCTGTAGTGCAATGCCTTGCTGACGAAACCAGGCAGGGATATGGCCCGGACCCACAATGGCACGCGCTTGCGCGTGACTTCGCCGTTGTTGACCCGCCACCAGTATCTTCGGTCATCGGTCACCAGCGCCACGTCGCGGCCGACGCGGGAAAGCCCCCTGGCCGTTTCCACGATCTTGACCGCGGCACCATGGTCAGCCGGGAACAGGTCGCTGCGGGTGACGATCACCACGCCCCTGTCCTGATGCCCGCCGAATACCCTGCGCTGCGCTTTCAAGACCCGCGAGCGTGCACCCGGGAAGCGCGCACCCAACGAGCGCTTTCCGAGTTGATAAATCGCCCCCGCCCGCCGCTTCAACGCGGGCGCTCCGAGTTCAGGGGGTGCCGGGATTTCGCGCGGGAGGCGCGCAGCTTTGCGCGGTGACTTCAGCCATTCCAGAAGGGGAGCACAGGTTTCTGCCGGTGAAAACAACGACTCAGCCAGCCTGCACGCGTTCGAGGACTTGGCACGCCACGCTGATGGATCGCTCATGATCGCGCGCAGCAATTCCGGCAAGTCGTCGGCATTGTCGATGAGCCAGCCCGCGTCATAACGTTCGATCTGGCGGGCCAGCGACAGGTAGGTGTTGCAGATCACAGGTAGGCCATGACGCAGGAATTCGATGGAGCGAAAAGACTGGCTGAAGCGGCGCTCCACGTTGTCGTCCGCCAGTTCCAGCCCGATGTGGCCGTGTTCGAGCAGCCACTCGGAGAATTGCTCATACGGCAGCAACGAGCGGACTTTGCGCTTGCCGTGGTCGGAGGCCTCGTGCCTGCCATCCAGGGCGTAGCCGCCCCCAAACAAAATCAGCTCCAATTTGTCTGAGCCGTGTTCCGGCATGCTTTCGATGGCTTTCCAGTAGGGTTCGGTATTCCGCCACGGCCAATTGACGCCACCGGATACCAGTTTCCAGCCATCTGCCTTCGGATTGGATCGCGGCTTGTCGATGGTCTCGGCGGCCAGCGGAACCACGACTGCGCCCGTTTCCCGTCCGAGATCGAGTCCGGCTTCGAGCAGGGGTAGCAGCATGAGGGCATGTTGTTTTTCGCTGCCGGTCAGCAGCAGGTCCACCTTGGACAGGTCAACCTGCAATCGTCGCAGGTCCTGTCTCAGTTGATGTGGGTCTTCGAACAGTTGCTCCAGTGGCCTCGGCGCCAGGAAGTCCAGGATCAGCGGCACATCCGATTCGAAGGGCATCAGGTCCAGCAATTCCCAGTAGCCCACCAGGTGTACGTCGGCGTTCTGGCGCATCAACAGCCCGCGCAGATCGTCGCGGCCCGTAAATGTCGTCTCCGAGTCTGAGCGCGGATTTTCCTGCCAAATATGCGCCACCTCGTGCCCGGCCTGTTCCAGGCAGCGGGTCAGTTGACGGGTTCGGATTGAATTGCCAGTGACCACTCTGTCGTGAGACAGCGGTGGTTCCTGGGCAATCAGCAGTACCTTCATGGTATCCGTCGTCGGTGCGGGTCAGGACCCGAGCAGGATGTAGGTCGCCAGGCCGATGAAGGCCAGAATTCCGACGACGTCTGTCACCGTTGTCAGTACCACGCCGCCGGCCAACGCGGGGTCGATTGACAAACGCTTGAGGATTCCGGGAATTAAAGCGCCCGCGAGGGCGCCCGCGAACAGGTTGGCCAATATGGCCACGGCCATCACCGCACCCAGTCGAATGTCGCCATACCAGTAAAACGCGATCACGGCGACCAGTAGTGAAAACACCAACCCGTTGAGAACGCCGACAGCCAACTCTTTGCGCAAAATCGCGGGCGCGTTGCTGGCGCTGACCTGGCCGGTCGCCATGCCCCGGATCACCAGTGTGAGGGTCTGGGTGCCGGCAATGCCGCCCATGCTCATGACGACCGGAAACAGGACGGCGGTTGCCACGACCTGGTCCAGGGTCGGCTCGAAAGCGTACAGAACCATGGCTGCGACCAAGGCAGTGATCAGGTTCACGCCCAGCCATAACCAGCGCCGCCGCGCAGATTGCACGATCGGCGCGAACATGTCGTCTTCCTCGTCCAGGCCGGCCATGGTCAGGACCGAGTGTTCGGCTTCTTCTCGGATGACGTCGACGACGTCATCGATGGTGATGCGGCCCAGCAGGACGTTTCTCTCGTCCACGACCGGGGCCGAGATCAGATCATGGTGCTCGAATTCGATGGCTACCTGGCCGGCGACCATGCTGACCGGCATGGCGGGCCGAGAACGGTCCATCAGGTCGGCGACGGTGCTGGAAGGATCGCGGGTCAGAAGGTCCGAAAGCTTGAGGTCGCCCAGGTATTTGCCGGAGCGGTTGACGACGAATAACTGGTCGATCCCGGCAGGTAATTCTCCACGCAACCGCAAGTAGCGAAGAACGACGTCCAAAGTGACGTCTGCCCGAATCGTCACTACGTCCGGGTCCATCAGGCCGCCGGCAGAATCTTCCGGGTAGGAAAGCACCTGTTCCAGGCGTTCCCGATTTTCCCTGTCCATGGCATGCAGGACTTCACGGATGACCGCGTCCGGCAGGTCATCGAGGATGTCGGCAAGATCGTCGATGTCGAGATCGCCGACCGCCGCAACCAGTTCTGCCGGCGCCATGTCCCGGATCAGGCTTGCCCGGACCTCGTCATTGACTTCGACCAGGACCTCGCCATCCAACTCGGGATCTACGAGTTCCCATACCGCCAGCCGCTTGGTCAGTGGCAGTGATTCGAGCAGGTCACCGATCTCGCCTCCGGACAGGCTGTTGATTAACCTCCTGACGCGGTGCTTGGTGCCGGAATCCAGCGCCTCGGACAGGTGTTCGAGGTGCCGGGCAGTCTTGTCGTCCCGTGTATGGTCAAGCATGGTGTCGACAACCTCTCGTGAATCGGAAACCCTGAAAGAGATGGCCTCTTGGGGCCACTGAAGCGTGCCTATTATAAGGATTCCGGCCCAGCTACCACAGCGGGGATGGATTAGCGGTCGATCTGGGAATTATCGAGGAAATTGACCAGGGAGGATTCGGGATCGTTACCGCCTGACTGCAGCCACTCCTGCAAGGCACTTCGCGCACGCACGATGTCCGTTTCAAGAATGACCTGTTTGACCTCGAGCAGATTGCGTGGCTGCATGCTGAACTCGCGCAGGCCCAGCGCCAGTAACAGGCGGGTGTAGCGTCGGTCGCCGGCCAGTTCTCCGCAAACGGCCAGGGGAATGTCAGCCTCCTCGGCGGCCTTGAAGATCCACAGCAGCAGCTGTATCACGCCGGGATGCTGTGGGTCATACAGGTGCGCAACCGACTCATCAACCCGGTCAGTGGCCAATGCGTACTGGATCAGGTCATTGGTGCCAATGGAGAGGAAATCGAGGTGTGGGCTAAGTTCACGAATCGCCAACGCCGCGGCTGGAACTTCGATCATGCCGCCCAGACGCATTCCCGGGTTGTACTTCAGTCCCTCACCCGCCAGTTCTTCCCGGGTTTCATCGAGTAAAGATTTTACTGCCAACACTTCCCGGACACTGGTCAGCATTGGAATCAGGCAGCGGACATCCCCGAAAGCACTGGTTCGCAGAATGGCGCGTAATTGTGACTTGAACAGCTCCAGTTCACGCAAGCACAAGCGCACGGCACGCAGGCCGAGCGCCGGGTTCGGATTGCTGCGCAGGTTTTTGAAATCGAGCAGGTCTACACCCTTGTCAGCGCCGATATCCAGCGTCCGGATCACCAGTGGGCCGCCCTCCAGCGCCTGCAGGGCCGACAGATAGGCCTCGAATTGCTCTTCCTCTCCTGGCGGGTTGCCCTGCAGGAACAGGAATTCACTGCGATAAAGACCGACACCCAGGGCTCCGTCGGACCGCGCCCGTTGCAGGTCATTCGGGCGCTCGGCATTGGCCATCAGGCGAATACGCTTGCCGTCCAGGCTGGTGGTGGGGCGGTCGCGGACCGCTTCCAGTGATTGCAGGAACCGTTCCGATTCTGCTTGTTTCAACAGGTAGTGCTTAAGGATGGATTCTTCCGGATCGGCGAACACGATGCCGTAATGGCCATCCAGAACGAGTTGTTCTCCTTCCTTGATTAAGGTCTGACCTCGCCGGACGCCCATGACCGTCGGGATGCCGAGGCTGCGCGCGAGGATGGCAGTGTGCGAGTAGGTGCTGCCGTGTTCCGTGACAACGCCGGCGATACCGCGTTCTCTGAGTACGGCGAGCTCGCCGGGCGTGAGTTCGGAGGCCACTACCACGGTTTGCGCCAGGCGTTCCGGAATCAAGCCGAGGGGTTCGGTTGACGATTCGGCAGTCAGGAACTGCTGCACCATGCGCACGACCTGTACGGCATCGTCTGCACGGCTGGCGATGTAAGGGTCGTCTATCTGGCGAAATTCCACCAGCAGGTCACCCAGCTGTAGTTGTAAAGCCCACTCGGCGTTGCATTGCTTCGAGCGAATGCGTTCGCGGCTAAGATCAGTGATCGCGGCATCCGAGAGCATCATCACGTGGGTGCGGATGATTTCCTCTGCGGTGGTGCCGGCGGAGTTGCCCATCTGGTCTGCCAGCGATTCGAGGTGCTTTCTGGCGGCCGCGAACGCCTTGTCCAGGCGGCGGACTTCGGCTTCGATGCCGGCAGGTTCAATCCGGTACTCGTGGATCTCCAACTCGTTGCGTTGGATGATATGCGCCTGGCCGACGGCAATGCCACTCTCAATTGCGTGTCCCGACAACGCCAGCGTCATATTTCCGGCTCCCCGAAACCCGACTCAATCAGTGCGGAGAGCGCCAGTACGGCGGCTTCTTCGTCCGTTCCACGGGTCTCTATCTGGACCGCCATACCCGGCCCCGCCGCCAGCATCAGCAAGCCGAGGATGGACTTGCCGTCCACCCGTTTGTCGTCGTGGCTGAGCCAGATTTCGCTCTCAAAGTGGTTGGCGCACTCCACCAGCCGGGTCGCGGCACGGGCGTGCAGGCCGAGTTCGTTACGAATGGTGACCTGTCGCTGCGCCATCGCCTCAGTCACCCGGCTTGCAGGGTGACGATGGGTGCAGCGTGGGTATCGGGGTCATGCCTTCAGTTCCCGGTGGTGGACCAGGACTTCTGAAAAAGCGCCCTGCAGAGAGCGCGAAAGCATTTCGACCAGGTAGACCGAGCGGTGCATGCCGCCGGTGCAGCCGATTCCAATCGTCACGTAGCTGCGTTGGGCGTCTTCGAAGCCCGGCAGCCAGTGCTTCAGGAAGCGCAGGATATCCTCGCCCATTTCCACGACCACGGGTTCCTGTTCCAGCCATTGCTGGACGCGCGCGTCCAGTCCGGTCAGGTCCCTCAATTCCTCCTGCCAGTGTGGGTTGGGCAGGTTGCGGGCATCGAATACGAAGTCCACGTCCTGGGGAACGCCGCGTTTGAAGGCGAATGATTCCAGCACCAGGGTCATGCCCTGCCGGCCCGGGCCGACGCACTTCCAGACCTGCTGACGCAACTGGTGGATATTCGTGTCTGTGCTGTCCAGCACCCAGTCCGCCTGCTTCTTGAGCGGCTCCATGATGACCATCTCTTGCTCGATGGCCTCGCTGAGTACGGTGGTATCACGGGTCAGCGGGTGCCGCCGCCGTGTTTCACTGAAACGCTTGATCAGGGTGCTGCGACTGGCCTCGACATACAGCAGTTCGCACTCGAGGCCATTGGCCCTGAGACTTTCCATCCAGTCGGGAATGCGTTCCAGGCCTGCTCCGCCGGCGCGGGAGTCGATCCCGAGGGCTACGCGTTGATACAGAGACGGGTGTTTGGTGATTTGTGGGGGAAACTCTTCCAGCAGTGCGGGCGGCAGGTTATCGATGCAGTAATAGCCGAGGTCTTCCAGCGCATTGAGGGCGGTAGATTTGCCACCGCCGGAGAGCCCGCTGACGATGATGATGTGTTGATTACTCGTGGGCACCCTGGCCGAAATTCTCCTGCTGTGGTTGGCGTCGAAACGCAGCGTTGGCACGATGAGCCCGCTCCGCGGCGGGCTTACAGTATTTCAGTGTTGCGTGTCGGAAAGCAACTGAACGAGTTCGTTCGCACCTTCCGCCTTACGCAGTTTTTCCAATAGTTCAGGATCGCTGAAGCGCTCAGCGATCTGGGCCAGCAATTTAAGATGGTCGCTCGTGCAGTTTTCCGGCACCGCCAGCGCAAAAAGCAAATCGACGGGCTCGCCGTCAACGGCATCGAAAGCCAGTGGCTTGGACAGGCGGATAAATACCGCTTGCGGCGCAGCGCTGCTGTTGACGCGGCCATGCGGGATGGCCACGCCGTGCCCCAGTCCAGTGCTGCCGAGGCGCTCCCTTGCGCAAAGGCTTTCAAAGACTTCCCTGGGGTTGAGCGAAGCATCATTGCGCACCAGGGCCTCGCTGATGAATTCCAGGAGGCGTTTCTTACTACTGGTTCGAACGTCCGGGAGCACGCGCTCCGCGCTGAGCAGATCACTAACGAGCATATTGGCCTGAATTCCGGTGTGGTTGGGTTGTGGGCGGTCAGAAACCGGACGCCGCGCCTTCCGGGCGGCCGTGGTGGTTGTCGCGCAGGCGTTGTTTCAGCCGGCGGACCTGTCGATCGATCTTGTCGGAGAGGGCATCGATCGCGGCATACATGTCGGTGGCCGACGCGTTGGCAAAGACAGTCCGCCCTGCGGCATTGACCGTGGCTTCGGCTTTTTGATCCAGTTTTTCGACCTTCAGTATCACATCAACAGAGATGACATGGTCGAAGTGCTTTGAAAGACGCTGCAGTTTTTCTGTGACGTAAGCCCGCAGGGCCGGGGTCACTTCAACGTGATGTCCGCTGATATTCATTTGCATCGTCAGTCTCCTTTTTGTGTCAACAGGTTCGCGCCACCGCGGCCGAGCCGGGGCAGCGTGTCGCTGCGCATGGTTTGAATCTTGACCCTTGGCCGGGGGGCCGGGTACGGATTCCCCTTGTTTTGGATCGTAAAAAACGCTCCATATAGAAATAATATACCCCGTTGGCCGGTTTTCCTAGCCTACCTGGAAAAAGCTTTTGCCCAGGCTCTTGTCTGATAGATGGGGGCCGTTAGCCCGACATTCTACGATAGGCCCGTCGCCGCTCGCTGGAGGAACCGATGCCCAGGGATTCCCGGTACTTGGCGACCGTTCTCCGGGCAGCGATGATCCCCGTGGTCCGTAGTAAATCAGAAATTTCCTGATCGCTGAGCGGCGAATCGTGTGGTTCGTGTTCCACCAGTGTCTGGATGCGCGCCTTGACCGAAGTGGCGCTGATCGTTAGCCCATCCACGGTACGGACGTAGCTGGAGAAGAAGTATTTCAACTCGTATATGCCACGCGGTGTCAGCATGTATTTACGCGTGGTTGCGCGCGAAACGGTTGACTCGTGTACGCCGATCAGATCTGCCACATCCTTGAGAATCAGAGGCTTCATGGCGATCTCACCCTGCTCGAAGAAGGGTTCTTGTTGTTCAACGATGCACTGGGTGACCTTGATCAAGGTCTGGTTGCGCAACTCCAGGCTGGAAAGCAGCCAGCGCGCTTCCTGCAACCGACCCTTCAGATACTCGGCGTCCTTGCCGCCTTGCTGCCGCAGCAGATTGATGTAGAAATTGTTCAGGCGCAGCTGCGGATCGTTATCGGGGCTGAGGGAGGTCACCCACTCGTCATCATGGCGGCGGACATAAACGTCCGGGACGAGGTATTCATCCCGCCGGTTGTCGAAACGAGCGCCTGGTCGAGGTTCCAGTCCCCGGATCAAATCGAGTGCCTGCGCCAGCCCTTCGGCCGAAGCGCCTGTCTCCTTGCGCAGGCGATCGGTATCGTTATCCGCTACCAGGTCGATGTGGCTGCGGGCCAGGCGCCGAGCCAATTCCAGCCCTGCGGTGCTGGCCGGCATGACCGACAGCTGGACGCGGATGCATTCAGCCGGGTCGCGGCTGGCCACCCCGACAGGCTCCATTCTCTGGATGCGGTGCAGCACGGCCAGTACCTCGTCGGTCTCCACCAGGAGATCCGGGGCCAGGCTGGCACGGATTTCGTCGATCGTGTCGCCGAGAAAACCATCCTCGTCCAGTGCATAAACGATGGCTGCGGCAATGGACGCATCCGTGGGGCTGAAATGTCCCAGGTTGATCTGCCAGAGAAGGTGGTCGCGCAGGGAGCCTTCGGAATCATCCGCGATCTGCGGTTCCAGAAAATCTCCGGAATAGGCCGTCGATTCGGGCCACTGGTCACCGGGCCCGAGTGATGACTCCCAGTTGTAGTCATCCCCGTAACGATCCTCGGCATATTCGTCGCCACCCGTTTTTTCCTGGGGTTCGGCGTTGGAGTCCGGTTCATTCCCGTCACTTGAGTCGCCCGGTTCCACCCGTTCCAGCAGTGGGTTGGCGTCGACGGTTTCCTGGATGTAGTCGCGCAGTTCCAGCCGCGTCAGTTGCAGCAGACGGATGGCCTGTTGCAGTTGTGGCGCCAAGGCCAGCTTCTGCGCCAGCCTGAGTTGCAGGGAGTGTTCAGCCACCGGGGCGCTGGGGTTTCAGAGGGCCTGGGTGAAAGGAGCTCACAACCGGAACTCCTGCCCCAGGTAAACGGTCCTGACCTGCTCGTTCGCGAGGATGGATTCAGCGTCACCTTCCGCGAGTACCAGGCCCTCGTTCAGGATGTAGGCCCTGCTGCAGATCTTCAACGTTTCGCGTACGTTGTGGTCGGTGATGAGCACACCGATACCCCGTTCGATCAGGTGCTCCACGATGTGCTGGATTTCGACGACCGAAATGGGGTCGATGCCTGCGAAAGGCTCGTCGAGCAGGATGAAGCGGGGGCGAGTGGCCAGCGCCCGCGCGATCTCAACCCGCCGGCGTTCACCGCCCGAAAGGCTGACGCCTGACTGGCGGGACAGGTGAGCTACGCCCAACTCTTCCAGCAGGGTTTGGAGGGTCTCTTCACGGCCATCGGCATCGAGATCCTTTCGCATTTCCAGGATAGCCATGACGTTGTCGCGAACGCTCAGTTTGCGAAAGATCGACGCTTCCTGGGGAAGGTAGCCCACGCCCAGGGCCGAACGGACGTTGACCGGTTGGTGCGTGACGTCGGTCTGATCGATCAGGATGCTGCCTTCGTCCGCCGCGATCAGGCCGACGATCATGTAAAAACAGGTGGTCTTGCCGGCGCCGTTGGGACCCAGCAGGCCGACCACTTCGCCGGCTTCGACCTGGATATTGACACCCCGGACCACCGCGCGCTTGCGGTAGGATTTGTGCAGGTTCTCAGCGCGAAGCATTTTGAACCGGATTGCTGCCGCCTGAATCGGACTCAGAGGGCTCCCGGGGAGGGTTGTCGGAGTCCTGACCGCCTTCTTTTTCGATGACCTCGGGATCGAGCCGGATTCGGATGCGGCCGTCGCCTGCATCACTGCCGACCCCTTCGAAGTGCTGTGCGCTCAAGTCATAGCGCAATTGGTCTCCGCTGACTTCGTACTGGGGGTGTTGGACTTCGGCATTGCCTGTAAACACTACCAGGCCGTTGGCGACCTGGTATTCAATGAGTTTCGCTTGTGCCTTGACCAGGCCCTGTTCTTCGATTTCCTGTTCCAGCGTGGCGGTTTCGCCACGCAGCGTGATTTGGGTGACTTTGCCGTCAATCTTGTCGACATCTGCCTGGTCGGCGCGGATCAGAAGGGTTCCCTGCCGGACTTCGACATGGCCACGCAGGGTTGTGACGCCGTCGCCCAGCGTTCCATCGGTGGAGTCGGCCTTGACGTCGAGAGGTTGCTGCCGATCTGATTGCAGTGCTTTGAGCGGCCACGCCGTCAGCAACAGGCAGGTGGCCAGGAAGAGACCAACCGCGCTACGGCAAGACATAATGCCCTCGCACACTCTTGTCCAGGTGGAAATTGTTGCTGGTCATGTCGAGCATGAACCCCGTTGCGGCCAGAAAATCCTGATCTTGTTGAATGGTAACTGCTTCATCGGAACGCGCTATCCTGGGGTCAATCTCCACGGTTACATTGCTGCTCTGAATTTCCACTTCCCGCAGGGTTCCGGCTTCACGTCCCGTCATGTTAACCGCCCCCGTCAAGACGACGCGTTGGCGATCGGGGGTCAAGGTCGCCGAGTCCGACAGGATAGTCCAAAGGTTCCCTTCATGCACCACCCGCACGCGCGGCTGGTCAATTCGTCCGATACCGGTTTCAGCCTCGTTGGTCAGCAAGGGGGCCGTAATGTGGCCGGCCAGTTGTCCCTGTTCGTCGAAGTAGCGAGCCTCGAAATCACGCAACGCGTAATTGAGGCGCGTGTCCAGACCGCTGATGCCCGTTGGTCGTTGCTCGGTGGTGTCGCGGTTGAGCCAGAAACTCAGCGCCGCGAGCACTCCCAGCACCACGATGCCCCGGATGGTTCGGTGCTGGATCATGACTCCAGCAACTCCGCGAGCAATACTGTGTCATGGCCCTGGGCGGAAAGGATAAGGTCGCATATTTCCCGCACCGCTCCTTCGCCACCGCGTCTGTGGGTGACCCAGTGCACCCGTTCCCGCACATGCTCATCTGCATCAGGTACGGTGACCGACAGGCCGACACGCAAGAGGACCGGCAAATCGACCCAGTCGTCGCCGGCGTAGCAAACCTGCTCCGCGGCCAGTCCCGTTTTTTGCAACAGGTCCATGTACGCACTGAGCTTGTCGTCACTTCCCTGGTAGATGTGCTGGATGTCGAGTTGCGTCGCCCTGACCGTGACCATCGGGGATTTTCGGCCCGTAATGATGGCCAGATCGATCCCGAATCGTTGCAGGGCCTTGAGACCCAGCCCGTCACGAGTGTTGAAGGCTTTGAGTTCGTTGCCCTGGCTGTCGAAGTACAAGCGCCCATCGGTCAGTACGCCATCCACATCCAGCGCCACCAGGCGCACACGGGCGGCTCGTTCACGCAACATCGGGTCCATGGCAGTCACCTCCGCCACTCGTTCAGCCAAGAGATATTCAAAGCGGTGTGCTCCGGCCAGCCCAACGCTGCCATTGGCCCTGCGGGCACGGGCAGACCAGCCTGGACCACACATTCGATCATCGCCACCGCGAAGCGACTGCTGTTATCGGTTTTCATGTGGGTATTCTAACCCTGAGCGGGTTTGCAATCAGCCTGGGCCGGACCCGGTAAATGCGGTTGCGCTGAACCACACCATCAACTGGTAACCGAAGAAGATGACCAGGAAGGCCAAGCCGGAGGGTCGGCCCATCTTGCCGGGTCCCCGGAAATCCGAGGCAATCAGGTATAACAACCCCGTGAGCAGGAACATAATCGGATAGTCGCGTGCCAGCACCATGGGGGCGACTTGGATAGGGTGGACCACCGCGGCAATTCCCAGCACGCCAAGCATATTGAACATGTTCGAGCCGATGATGTTGCCAATGGCGAGATCGTCTTCACGTCGCAGCGCACTGGTCACGGCGGTGGCCAGTTCGGGCAGGCTGGTACCGAGTGCGACCAGGGTGAGTCCGACCACGGTATCACTGATGCCGAGTGTGGTCGCGATGGTTATTGCGCCTTCGACCAGGAACTGGGAACTCAACGGCAGGACCAGCAGGCCGATGACCAACCAGAAAATCGCCTTTCGAGTCGGGACGTCGGTCGGTATTTCCGCCTCGAACTCTTCAGCCAGGGGGTCAGCAGGGGTTCTTTGCAGACCGAGCCAGACCAGGAAGTACATCAGTGCCGCCAGGCCAACCAGGAGAATGACGCCATCGATGACGCCGTAAATCAGGTCCATGCCCATGATGAAGCAGATCAGCATGATCAGGATCAACAAGGGGTATTCGCGTTTCAGCGCCTTGGATTCGAGTCGCAGCGGGTAGATGACTGCCGTGAGTCCAAGGACCAGTCCAAGGTTGGCGATATTCGAGCCGATCGCGTTACCCAGCGCCAGCCCTGAGTTTTCCCGGTAACTCGCGACCGCAGATACCACCAGTTCGGGTGCCGAAGTGCCGAAGCCCACGATGGTCAGGCCGATGATGAGCGGCGATACGCCAAAGTTGCGCGCGGCCGCGGCAGCGCCCGCTACCAGGCGGTCAGCCCCCCAGACCAGCAGGACGAAGCCGCCGGCGAGTTGTGCCAGTGCGATCAACATTCGGCGCAGCCGACCTCGGTCATCAGGAGGGGTCCTGCACGGGTGAACTGGCGTGGGTGCCGCCTGGCATGGTGTTTTTATGGGGTCTCGATTGTTTTATCATGCGCGCTAACTGGAGACTCCGGGGGAGGTTGACCTCAGTGCAGCGCAGCACCTCGGCGCGAAATTGCACTGAATGTTCCTGGTCATGATCTACCCCCGATCGAATTCCGGCTCAATCTCAAGAGGACGCTAGTCTATGGATAGCCAGACAATAGAGCAAATGATCTGCGCCGGATTGCCTGATGCTGAGGTCACTGTCAGCGGGGAAGACGGCGTACATTTCGAGGCGGTGGTTGCCAGTGCATCGTTCGCCGGCAAGACCACGCTACAGCGCCACCGCATGGTCTACGCTACCCTTGGCAGCCTCATGGGCAACGAAATTCACGCCCTCGCCCTGCGCACCGATCTGCCCGCCGAACCAGCTGACTGATGGCCCAAATTCGCATTTCGGGCGGCGTGCCCCTGGAGGGAGAAGTCCGAATCTCCGGCGCCAAGAACGCCGTGTTGCCGATCCTGGTCGCCAGCTTGTTGGGTGATGAGCCTTCACAGGTGAGCAACGTCCCGCACCTGCAGGATGTCACGACCACCATGGAGCTGCTCGGTCGTATGGGTGCCCAGCTGGCTGTGGACGAGCGCATGCAGATCGAAATCGACCCGCGCGAGATGCGTGATTTCGAAGCACCTTACGAACTGGTCAAGACCATGCGCGCGTCCATCCTGGTCCTGGGTCCACTGGTTGCACGCTTTGGCCGCGCCATTGTCTCCTTGCCGGGTGGCTGCGCCATTGGTTCACGGCCAGTCAATCTGCACCTGCACGGGCTGCGCCAGCTTGGCGCCGAGGTTTCGGTCGAGAATGGCAACATCATCGCCCGTGCTGATCGCCTGAAGGGCGCGCGCATCGTGTTCGATACCGTGACGGTTACCGGCACGGAAAATATCATGATGGCCGCCTGTCTGGCACGGGGCACCAGCGTCATCGAGAACGCGGCCCAGGAGCCCGAAGTGGTGGATCTGGCTGGATTCCTGAATTCCATGGGCGCCAGGATCGAAGGCGCCGGCACCAACACCCTCGTGATCGAGGGCGTGGAGCGCTTGGGCGGAACGAAGTATTCGGTGCTGCCCGATCGTATCGAGACCGGAACTTACCTGGTGGCTGGAGCCATGACCAGTGGGCGCGTGCGGGTGACACGTGCCCGGCCTCGTGACCTGGATGCGGTGATCGACAAGTTGGCCGAAACCGGCGCCGTGATGACAACGGGAGAGGACTGGATCGAGATTGATATGCGTGGCCGTCGCCCGAAGTCAGTAGACATCACGACTGCCCCGTATCCAGCGTTCCCGACAGACATGCAGGCCCAGTTCACGGCGCTCAACACCATCGCCGAAGGGACCGGGATCGTCACGGAGACGGTATTCGAAAACCGGTTCATGCATGTCCAGGAACTCCAGCGCCTGGGTGCGGATATCCGCCTGAAAGGCAACAGCGCCATTGTTCGCGGTGTTGCCCAACTCACAGGCGCTCCGATCATGGCCACGGATCTCCGGGCCTCTGCGGGACTGGTGCTGGCGGGATTGGTGGCCAGGGGGCAAACCGTCGTCGATCGCGTGTACCACATCGATCGCGGCTACGAAATCATCGAGGAAAAACTGGGCCAATTGGGCGCGCGTATCCGTCGCGTGTCCGGCAAGCAAGCAGCCTGAGATCGGCTCAGTCGGCGACCCGGGCTTGCGTGACGGTGCACTGCAGCCGTTGGTTCACACTACTGGTATTGCTGGTTTTCCAACCCAGTGAGATGTTCGCCTGCGCTCCTTCCGCGAGATTTTCCTGCAATACGCGCGAAGCCTGCAGACTTGCGCCCTCATCATCCATGTAGCGCGCATCGACGGTAATTTGCGCCAGGGCGATAGATGTCCGATTTCCAACCAGGCAGTAAAGCGTTCCGTCGCCGTCGCTGGCCGGGGCCGTAGCGACATATTTCTGGGGATTGCTACTGATTTCCAGCAGGGCCAGTTCCCGTTTGGCCTTGCGGCCGGTCTCTGAATCGGAACCGGCGGCACTTTCGTAATGCTGCGCGGCGGACTTGCGGTTCCCAGCATCCCGATCGAGGTTACCAAGCAGGTAATGGGCCGTGGCGGTGGGCAACAAATCCAGGCTTCGCTGCAGGTCCGTCCGCGCATCGGCGAGACGCCCCATGTCCAGGTATACCTGGCCCCGGCGCAGCCGATTGTAGTAGAAGTCACCATTCAGGCTCACCGCGCGCTCGTAGGAATCCAGGGCCGACTGATTCTCGCCCGCCTGCATTTTCAGATCGCCGTTCAGTGCGTGGAACAGGCCTTCTCGGGTCTCGATCGCCAGGGCCTCATCCAGGGCGGCCTGGGCCTGGCCATACTCTTCGTTGCTGGCATGCTTCATGGCCCTGTCGTACGCCGCATAGGCTGGTTCAACCCGTCTCAGGTAGGCTGTTTTCTGCTGGTAGGGTGCTTCGCCTGAATCGCCGCCTTGCGGCAGGCCCGCGGCGGTTTCCCGGTTTCGCTCCACGCGTTCACGAGAGGCAGGGTGGGAGGCGAATAATCCGCTCAGCCAGTCTTGGCGACGGCCCTCGGAAAGCCGCACGAAGGTTTCTTGCAACTGCACTGCACCGGCTGGGTCGTAGCCGGCTTCCGACATGTACTGCATGCCGTATTGGTCTGCTTCGCGTTCGGCGTCACGGCTGTACTTTTGGGTCAATAACTGTGCCCCCAAAACGGGCACCATGACTGCTGCTGCGCGGCCCGCGCTGGAGTCCGTCTGGGTGCCGATCAGCACCATTCCGGCCGCAGCGCCCACCTGCGTCAAAACTCCTTTGGATTGCTGGCGTGCCGTATGCGCGGCATCGGCGTGGACAATTTCATGGCCCAGCACGGCGGCCAACTCCGCTTCGGACTTCAGTTCGGTCAACAAACCCCGGTTAATCGAGATTTTCCCCCCGGGCAGTGCCCAGGCATTGGGGGTGGAATCGTTGATGATGTTGAACTCAAACTGCAATTCACCCTTGCGCCGTGCGCGGGCGGCCAATTTGTCCCCCACGGACTGCACGTAGTCGGTCAGTTCGGGGTCGAGCAGGAAGTCCCCGCCTTGCTGCTGGCGCAGCGGTGCGTAGTAGTTGGATCCGATGTCCTGTTCCCAGGCCGTGTCGTAAAACTGCACGTGCCGTTGTCCCGTGACCGGGTTGACAGCACAGGCGGTTGCTACGCACACGACGGCCAGAAGTGTCCAAAATCGCATCAGGTTAATCCTCGAACCGGTTCATCTGAATTATAAACTTGCCTGCCGGCATCGACGCGGAGCGTGCCTAAGTGCCGGGTCCGCAATCTGCGCCCAGAGCGATGGTCTGGCCATCCAGGGTCAGTTCGCGGATGCGCATTTCGAATTCGTGTCCGTCGCGCTTGCCGTGCACCATCTGCACCGTTACAAATGACAGTTCAGGTGCGAACCAGATGCTCGAATAACGCTTGTTGTTGTCGCGCACGCGCTCCACTTCTATCGCCTGAACACAACCCAGTGCGGTCTGCAACGGGGCCGCCGGTTTAGCACGAAATTTCTGTTCGTCTATTTCGTCTTCGTCCACCACCTGGATGGTCCATTCCGTCCGTTGCTGGTGGAGATTCGATTGCAGCGCGAGAGTGATGCCGAGTGGGTCGACTGTGCCGCGCTCGAGTGGCAGTACCGACTCTCCTTCTTCATGGCTGGTCAGGATGCGGGCATTCTCCCAGTCGAATTGTGCTGTCCAGGCATCTTTTTTCAGAGCAATTTTGGCTTCGTGCGAAAAGCTCAAAGGCAGCGTGGTGGTGTTCTCCCAGGTGCCCGAAGCGGATTCCGTGGTCTCGATACCAAGGAACCGGGCCAGACCCTTGGTGCCGTTTCCGGTGTTTTCGAATCGCCACGTGTCTCCTTCGCGCGTGAAGCGCGCGCTGGTTTCCACCCGGGGTTTTCCGTCCATTAAGACTTCGTAGACAGCCGCGTATGAGGGCGGAGGCCAGTCGGCGCTGAGTGGCAGCGGCAACCCCACTAACCAGCAGACCAGCAGACTTGGTATCAGTCGGAGCATGTTTTTAGACCAGTCGGCCATTTTCCTTCAACAACAACGGATTCGTGAGTTTTTTGCCGTCCAGCAGGACGCCATCCGGACCCATTTCGACCGCGTGAAGAGTGAATAATTCCACGGTGGCTACAATCAGCCTATGTTCCATGGGGCCCAGCCTGGCGGCCAGGCTGGCAGCGGTGTCGTCGGTGTGCACGGGGATTCTGACCTGTGCAATCAAAGGACCATCGTCCAGACCTTCTGTAACGAAGTGCATGCTTGAGCCGTGCTCGTCATCGCCCGCCGCCAGTACCCGGCGGTAGGTATCCAGACCGGGATATTTCGGCAGCAACGAAGGATGGAGATTGATAATTCGGCCTGCAAAATGCTGCACCAGATCGGCGCCAAGAATCCGCATATAGCCAGCCAGCACCACGAGGTCGGGTTGAACTCCGTCCAGGCAACGAATGATCGCCCGATCCAAAGCGGCCCCTTTCCCGGCGTTTTGCACATCGAGCACGCTAACGGGAATGCCCGCATTTCGCGCGTGCTGGAGGCCGCCGGCATCAGCACGGTTACTGATCAGATGCACGATGTCAACATTCAGCTTGCCTGCCCGCCGCGCATCGATCAGGGCCTTGAGGTTGCTGCCGGTTCCTGAAATCAGCACGGCGACCCTGAGCGGCTGGCGGTTCATGAGCGGAGATATTCCACGGCAGGTTGGTGGTCGCCCCTTTCGGTGACGCAGCCAATTTCGAATACCGATTCACCGAGTCCTGACAGCGTAGATGCGAGGGCAGCGGCTTTTGATGCGGCCACGATGACCACCAGGCCGATGCCACAATTGAAGGTGCGCAACATTTCTGCTTCGGAAATACCGCCATGCTGCTGCAGCCAGGAAAACACGGCTGGTCTTTGCCAGCTGTTGAGGTCGATTTGCAGTCCTGTTCCTGGTGGCAGGACGCGGGTGATGTTCTCGGTCAGGCCGCCACCGGTGATATGCGCGATGCCATCGATGTCGTGGCGCGCAAGGGCTTCGAGTACCGGGCGGACGTAGATTCGCGTGGGCGCAAGCAGTGCCTCCCCGAGGGTCGTTTCTGTGCCCTCCAGCACCGCGGTGGGGTTGTCTGAAGATTGTTCCAGTACCTTCCGAATCAGGGAGTAACCATTGGAGTGTGGTCCACTTGATGCCAGGCCCAGCAGGCGGTGGCCAGCGCCGATTCGGGACCCGTCGATGATCTGGTCGCGCTCGACCACGCCGACGGCGAATCCCGCCAGGTCGTATTCATCGGGGCCGTACATGCCTGGCATTTCGGCGGTCTCTCCGCCAATCAGGGCGCAACCGGCCTGCCGGCAGCCTTCCGCGATGCCTTCGATGACCTCCTGCGCGCTTTGCAGTTGCAGGCGTCCGGTGGCGTAGTAGTCCAGGAAAAACAGGGGCTCGGCACCGCAAGCCAGGATGTCGTTGACGCACATCGCCACCAGGTCGATGCCGATCGTGTCGTGGCGATCCAGTTGCCGGGCCAGCAGCAACTTGGTGCCGACGCCATCGGTCCCGGAAACCAGCACTGGCTCACGGTATTTGCCAGGCTCGATCCGGAACAGGCCACCAAAGCCTCCCAGGCCAGTCAGTACCTCAGGTCGCAGGGTGGTTTTGACTGCTGGCTTGATCCGTTCAACAAGTTCGTTTCCCGCATCGATGTCCACGCCCGCGTCGCGGTAACTGAGACCGCCGGAGGGTTTTTCAGATTCGTTCAAGGGTATCCATCCGATCGTTTTTGCGATGAGCCCTATGGTATCTTATTTGGCATTCTTCCAGCCGGTTTCGTCCGGCCTCGCAATCGACAGGAACGGATGCTCAGAATCCTTGCATACTTACTGCTGGCCTTGGGTGCTTGTGCTGCCAATGCGCAGTCACTTGACCTCTATGCGGGTGAAGTGCCCGTGAAAGGTAAAGGCGAAGCCGAACGTCGCCAGGCTATTCCTTCGGCGCTCATTCACACTCTGCAAAAACTCAGTGGACAACGGGAAATTGAACCATCACCGCAACTGGACCTGGCCTTGGCCGGGGCCGAGCGCATGATGCTGGCCTTCCACTACGACGAAGTCCGTCGACTGCTGCCGGATGGTTCCTCTCAGCCGGAAACCTGGCTGGTCGTCAATTTTCTGCCTGATGCGGTTGATGGTGTTGCGCGTGAACTGGAATTGCCCCGCTGGCGCCAGGAGCGTCCGCCGCTGACTTTCTGGGTCCTGCTCGACGACGGTTCCGGCCGGCGACTATTGCCGCTGGAGTATGAATATGCCTGGGATGCGATGAGCCAGGTCGCCCACCAGCGCGGCCTGCCCATTCTCCGTCCAGAAATCGACCCCGAGGCTCCGCCCGCTATTGACTTGCAGCTGGTTTGGGGTGGTTTCACCGAACAGGTGCCCAAACCGGCCAGTCCTTCCGGCGGCATCGTCGTGGTGGCGGCCCGGCGCCTTGGCCCGGAATGGCAATTGCGCTGGACGTATGACAGCGGCCTGGAAACGGCTGGCTGGCGCAGCCAGGATCTCAACCTGTCGATTGCCCTGACCGATGGCTTGCATCGCTTGACGGATCTGGTGGCAGACCGGGACTCCATTCGTGCTGCTGCCGGGGCATCCTGGCAGCTTTCATTGTCAGTGAGCGGGCTGGATGGCCCCGAGGCTTACGCACGCTGCCTTTCCTATCTCGACGGATTGAGCCCGGTCGATGAGCTCGTGGTTGTCTCGGCGGCGCCGGGGCAGGTGGTGTTCCGGCTGGTGTTGAACGCAGAGCCACGTTATTTCCACGAGGTGCTGCTGCGCGACCGAGTACTCGAGTCCGGCACAGCGCCAGACAGTTACCGGTTGGTCCGGTGAAAGAGGGTGGGATGATACCTCAGGAGTCACGCGGCTGGTTTGGGCTTGCCCTGATCATTGCGCTCGGATGGCTGATCTACCTGCTGGCTCCTGTGATAACACCATTCGCCATTGCCGCCGGTTTGGCCTATTTGGGCGATCCCCTGGTCGACCGCCTTGAACGGCGTGGATTCCGCAGCTGGAAGATGGGCAGAACGCTGGCCGTCGTGCTCGTTTTCGGGTTGATGGGCCTGTTGTTCGTGATTGTTTTACTGGTCCTGCTACCCATGTTGGTCGACCAGATCAGGTTGCTGATTGAGAAATTGCCGGCCTACACCGAATGGGCTTCGACCACGGCCTGGCCCTGGCTGGCGGCGCAGTTGGGAATCGACCCCGGTTCGATTAACGTTGGCCAGTTTTCTGACTGGGCCAAGGCCTACTGGAAGGAGATTAGCGGCGCCGCATTCCAGGTCGCCGAGACCTTGGGGCGTGGCGGTCAGGCTATCCTGCATTGGGTGACCAACCTGGTCCTGATCCCGGTGGTGGCTTTCTACCTGATGCGTGACTGGGATGCGCTGGTGCGGGGTGTGCAAGACCTGCTGCCGCGAAGTATTGTTGATCGGGCCAGCGGCATGGCCGCGGAGATCGATGAAGTCCTTGGCGCCTTCATGCGCGGCCAGTTGGTTGTCATGCTGGCCCTTGGCATCATCTACAGCATTGGCCTCTCGTTGATCGGGATCGATCTCGCCTTCCTGATTGGAATGGGCGCAGGTCTGCTGAGCATCGTGCCTTACCTGGGATCGATCATCGGTCTGCTGGCCGCCGCTGGCGCGGCCCTGTTCCAGTTCCACGATGTAACGCACCTGCTGTTGGTGTTCGCCGTCTTCAGTGCCGGACAGATGGCAGAAGGGATGGTTCTGACCCCGAAGCTGGTGGGAGACAAGATCGGACTTCATCCTGTGGCGGTGATATTTGCGGTGCTGGCGGGTGGCCAGTTGTTCGGATTTCTCGGCATCCTGCTGGCATTACCGGTGACTGCGGCATTGAACGTACTGGTTCGCCACGCGGGCGATGAGTATCGCAGTAGCTCCGTTTATCAAAAGCGGGAGGAAGGCTGAATGCTGTTTTCACCCCAGATACCGCTGCCACTCGAACCTCGGCGCGACAGCCGCTTCGATGACTACGTCACCGGACCCAACCAGGCTGCGGTCGACGCCTTGCGTCACGTGTTGGTCCAGCCGGCAGTCAGCGTGTATCTGCAGGGCGCTGCGAGCAGTGGCAAGACCCATTTGCTGAACGCCCTGTGCCACGCCACCCGTGATGCCGGCCGCACCGCGTTCTATGCGGGGCTGCGGCGGATGCCCGCCAACGCCTATTCCACCCTCGAAGGCCTGGAGGGGCTGGACCTGGTATGCGTCGATGATCTTGAGGTGGTGGCCGGAGACGGTCACTGGGAAGAGGCTTTATTCCACCTTTTCAACCGACTTCGCGATGCTGGGGGCAAACTGGTCATCAGCAGTCAACGTGCTCTGTCCGCTTTGCCGCTGCAGTTGCCTGATCTTCGCTCCCGGATTGCCTCCGGTGTCCGATTGCAGCTGCAGGCGCTGGATGAGACCGCCAAGCTGGCGGTCCTGAATCGGCACGCCGAGTCACTCGGCGTTGAATTGCCGGTAGAGGTTGGGCAATATCTTCTGAGCCGCGGCCATCGTAGCCTGGGCCATTTGCTTGGCACGGTTGAACGCCTGCAGAACGCGGCCTTCACAGCCAAGCGCCGGATCACGATACCGCTGGCGCGAGAGATTCTGAAGCACTGACACAGCCCGGCCGACGTTGCCTTCATGGGCGGGTTCCTCCGGTATAATCCCGCCATGCTGAACAAACTCGATATCACCCGCAACTGGCTCCCGCGTTATACCGGTATGCCGCTGGACCAATTCGGCGACTACGTGCTGCTGACCAATTTCAGCAATTACGTGGAAAAATTTGCCGAGCAGTTCGGTTGCGATCTTTACGGTGAAGACCGGCCCATGCAGGCGGCGACGAACAGTGCGGGCCTTTCGATCATCAACTTTGGTATGGGTTCCAGCAATGCCGCGACGGTGATGGACCTGTTGAGTTCCATCAGCCCAAAAGGCGTTTTGTTCCTGGGCAAGTGCGGCGGCCTGAAGAAATCCACTGAAATCGGGCACTTCATCCTGCCCATCGCGGCGATTCGCGGGGAAGGCACCAGTAATGACTACTTCCCGCCCGAGGTCCCGGCGTTGCCGTCGTTCAAACTGCACAAGTTCGTTTCCGACAAGATCCTGGCCCACGAAGTCGATTACCGTACGGGTGTGATCTACACCACCAACCGGCGGGTGTGGGAACACGACGAGAAATTCCACGAGCGGCTGCGGGAGATGACCTGCATTGGCATCGACATGGAAACCGCCACGCTGTTTATCGTGGGGCACGCCAACGAGATCTCCCGTGGCGCCCTGTTGCTGGTTTCCGACGTGCCGATCACACCCGACGGGGTCAAGACCGAGGAATCAGACCGCAAGGTGACGCAGAACTGGGTGAACCTGCATTTGCAAATCGGCATCGAAGCGATGACCGAGCTCGGCCAGAAAGGCGAGATGATTAAACACTTTACTTATTGAACCGGATCAAGAGACGCGAATTACACGAAAAAATTCTAATTACGCGAAATTTCATGATCAGGTTGGTGGCAACTCAGCGCTAATCGAGACAGGAAAGCCGAATAAGTGCATAAGGCCAGCAAAAGAACTGTTTTTTTAAGCGACCCGAATAGCCCTGATTAACTTGATTGCTTCAGGTGCTTGCAGTGCTCAGCGGTAGTGGTTGCAATTTTTGCGTAATTAGAATTTTTTCGTGTAATTCGCGTCTTGTCTTGATATACGAAAATATGAAAGGGCCGCGAGTGCGGCCCTTTTCAGTTCCCACCGAAATGACTACTTGAACGTCATCTGATTGTAGATCTCAAAACCGGCCGGCGTGAAGCGAAACTCGACACGTGCGCGGCCCAGCGTGTCACGGTAGGCATCCGCCATTTCCTGCATCAGATCCATCACCTGCTGGGTCTCCGGGTTGACTTCTCCATTCGCAGCGGCGGCCGATGATGCCTGTGCCTGCATGTGGTCCTGGAATTGCATCTGGGCGGCCATGTCGTAGGACACCGAGAAAAATGTGCCTTCGTTTTCTCCATCCTGTTCCAGGAAACCCATCAGGCCGGCTTGCTGGTCCTTGCCCATGGAAAGGGCGAGTGCGTCCTTACTCATCGCGGCCGAGATATGCATGCCGTCGATAGAGAGTGTCATCAATTCCTGCGGCACTTCGACTGGCTCGCCACCGGGTTCGAGGTTCAGGTTTTCGAGTCCCGGAATAAACATTTGCGCCGAACCGACCAGCATCTGAGGTTTTTCGACTTCCAGGACCACGATGCCACGGGCATTTTCGGGGGCCGGGTTGGTGAAATCGATGTCCTGCAGCTTGAGGCGTAACCCGTTGATGTTGCCGATAAACGGTGGCATGGGTTGGTTCATCTGTGCCAGGGCCTGGTTGGCCATCTCGTTGGCGGTCTGTAACTGTTCGCATGCAAACGGTTGCGACACGCGCTCCATGGCTTTTTCCAGCAGGAACTCGCGCAAGCGCCCTGTTTGCACGGCCAGGGACATGGCCAACATGTTGTCCGGGCTCTCTTCTGCAGTCGGTACGTCCGAGACCAGGTGGGCGAGTTGGCTGGCGAGGCCGGATGCCATTTCGAACTGGTACTGAATGCCGATGGCGTCGACGCTCAACTCCATCGTTCCGAGAACCATTCTTGGCACTTCGTCGATCAGGCCGTTGATTTCAGTCACGCACACTTCGTTGAAGCCCGGGGTCAAGGCGTGACCGGAAGCCGACAGCCCCCGGTTGGTCCGGCTATCGGGCAGCATGAATTCCGCAGCGAGTTTGTGGAAGTCCAGGTACCCCGATCCATAATCCAGGAAGCCTTTCTCCCGGTTCAGTGTGGCAAGGGCTCCGTTGGCATCGAACGTACCAACCGGGTCGGCCTGGCCCAGGAATTCGGGGAGGAATTCGTTTTCCAGGGCGGATGGGAACAACCCGATTGCCAGATGGTCCGGCAGTATGGCGATGTAAACGCCGCCCTGCTCGTCACCTTCGGCCAGTCGCCAATAGGAAATTTCGCCCGCCTGTCTCGCGGTGAATGTGAAGCCCGCCTCGGCTTCGACGCGCGCGATGGCCGCGCGCAAGGCGTCGGCGTCCTTGAGGGCGAGGCGCATGACGGGAAAAGCACCCATGCCGTAAAGCGCTTTGTGTGACTCCAGCGACAGGCCAAGGCTTTCAAGGCCGGCACGGTTCAGTTTGCCATCGAGTTCATTCATGATGGCGACCATCAATGCGGCGTGGTTCATATCGCTGCTGCCATCCGACCGGATTTCCACGTGCAGGTCATCGAGCATCGTCTGCACCAGGTCGAAGGTCGGCTTAAACCTGCCCAGGTAGGCATCCACCACTTCGGATGGTGTGGGTTCCAGGTTCGCAAAAAGGTAGGGCGTATCTGCAGACACGTAAGAGAGCAGTGGATTCTGAGGCGCTGCTTCCAGCGCGGATTCTTCCTTGCTCTTGCAGGCCATCAGCAACAGTGTGCCAACGGTCACGAGAATGGCGGTCCGGGAGAACTTCATCTTCATCGTTCCTTGGTTGTGGTCTATGTGTAGGTGTTATACAACAGTACAACACTAAAGTCAAATAGGGAGGTGAGAAAATCGGCTACAACGATCGGCCAGATTCTGGGGTGTGGATGGGTTCAGGTTTCCTGGGACAGCAGCGCGCGCAGCGACTCGAGGCGTTTCGGAGTTCCGGCATCGAACCAGCGCCCCCGGTAAACCTCGCCCGTGACGAGGTGATGATCGACGGTCTGGCGCAGAAGGGGGACGACGGAGTACCGCCCTGGCTGGCACGCTTCGAAGATACGAGGGTGGTAGACAGCGATGCCGCTGAAGGTTTGCAGATCATCCCCGGTGTTGCGGATGCGACCCGCCTGGAGCCCGAAGTCGCCATGGTTTTCATAGCGAGGTACCAGCACCAGGTGCGCATGGTCGCACTTGATGGCGCGCAGATCGCCGAGCGGGTAATCGGTCCAGATATCTCCGTTGATCGCCAGGAAAGGCCCTTTGCCCAGTAGCGGCAACGCCTGCACGATGCCTCCGCCGGTCTCCAGTGCTTCCGGCGGTTCTTCGGAATAGTGCAGATTCAGTCCCCAGGTCTGACCGTTGCCGAGGGCTTCGCGCAACTGTGAACCCAGGTGCGCCAGGTTGATCACGACTTCGCGGAAGCCCGCTCGGGCCAGTGCCTCGAGATGCCACGAAATGAGGGGTTTGCCGCCGACCTCGATCAGGGGCTTGGGTACCGAATCGGTCAGGGGGCGCAGGCGTTCGCCGCGTCCAGCCGCCAGGATCATGGCGCGCATGAAGGATCTCTCAACAGTTCGTGAACGTCACCGAATTCCGGGTAGAGGGGCAGTACGTCCATCAGGTAACCATAAAAACGCGGAATCATTTCTACGTAGCCGTGCTTTTTCTGCTCGTGTTTCAGCAGGGCAAAGCGCCCGACGATCTTGATATTGCGCTGCAATCCCATCAGGTCGCACCATCGTGTCCAGCGATCACCCGGAATATCGGGTGCAGCCAACAGGCGGAACTGCTCCATCCAGCGTTCGATGTTTTGCCTCGGCCAGGGGATATAACGATCCCAGACCAGTGAAACGAAATCGTAGCTGACGGGGCCGCGAACTGCGTCCTGAAAATCGATGATGCCCGGGTTGTTGCCCGATGTCCGCATCAGGTTGCAGGAATGAACGTCCTTGTGGACGAAAACCTGGGGTTGCGACAAGGCGTTCTCGACCAGGGTCCTGCAAAAACGGTTCCAGGTTTTCCGTTGACCATCGCTCCAGTGGTGTCGGCGCTCCTTTTCCAGGTAAAACCCGGTGAACCAATCGAGTTCCTGCGCGAACAGTTCCGGGCCATAGGCGGGCAGCCCGGTCGGATCCACATCCCGGGCCATGACGGCCAGGGCGGCGAAGGTTTCCCCGAACAAGGCTTCTACCGTGTCGCTCGATAGCAGGTCCCGGTAGAGATCATCTCCCAGATCTTCCAACAATAAGAAACCCTGGTTCAGGTCTGCGAGTATGATTTCCGGCGCGTGCAGGCCGACATCACGCAGGCGCCTGGCGACATCGACGAAGGGCGCGGAATCCTCGAGCTCAGGCGGTGCGTCCATCAGGATGCGAGAACAACCGCCTATCGCTACTCTGAAATAGCGCCGAAAACTCGCATCGCCCGCCATGGGTTGCCAGTCTGGGGGCTCGGCACCCGTTTGCTGCTTCAGCCACTTTCGGGCTGCCTCCAGCCGCGGATCGTCCTGGTCAGGGGAGGGGGGGCTCGTTTCACTCATGGCGCGCATTCTGCCGCATCCGCCGGCCCGATGAAAACACCCGGTTCATCCAGGTTTGAATTCCTTTAATCAGGACTAATATGGTACTATATAAAAGTTCCTGAAATTCAGATCGGGCGTCAGCGATGTTGAGAATCAGCAAATTAACCGATTACGCCATCATGGTCATGGTGGAATTGAGCGGTGCCCAGGGTGAAGTGCTCAGCGCGCAAGCCCTGGCGGAACGGTCGAAACTCGAGTTGCCGACCGTCAGCAAACTGCTGAAGCTGTTGACCAAGTCGAAGCTGGTGCGCTCTTTCAGGGGCGCCAATGGCGGCTACTGTGTCGAGCGCGCCGCTGAAGAGATCAGTGTCGCGGAGATAATCGCCGCGATCGAAGGACCCATTGCCATGACCGAATGCAGCGTCGACCCGGGCGTTTGCCAGCAGGAAGACAGCTGCAATCTCCGCAGCAACTGGCAGCGTATCAGCACGGCGGTTGCCGAAGCGATGGCCCAGGTCAGCCTGGCGGAAATGGCCCGCCCAACGGCGGCACGGAAACCAGCACTCAAAATTGCGACCTTTAACGCTTGAACAGGCAGCCAGAAGCACCATGAGCAACGAAACCGGATCTATCGAGTCCCATCTCGAGCGCAAGTACCGACACGGCTTTGTCACCGATATCGAGGCGGACACCCTGCCGCCGGGCCTTTCCGAAGAGGTGATCCGCGGTATTTCCGCCCGCAAGAATGAGCCGGAATGGCTGCTCGAGTGGCGCCTGAAGGCCTATCGTACCTGGCTGGAAATGCACCAGCCCAACTGGGCTCACCTGAACATCGAGCCGATTGACTTCCAGGCGATTTCCTATTTTTCTGCTCCCAAGTCGAACAAGGACAGGCCCCAAAGCCTGGATGAGGTCGATCCGAAACTGCTGGAGACCTATGACAAGCTGGGCGTACCCCTGCACGAGCGCGCACGCCTGGCGGGCGTGGCCGTGGACGCGGTGTTCGATTCCGTCTCGGTGGGTACGACCTTCAAGGAAGAACTGAAGAAAGCGGGTGTCATTTTCTGTTCCTTTTCGGAGGCGGTCGAGCATCATCCCGAACTGGTGCGCGAGTACCTCGGCACCGTCGTGCCGCAGGCGGACAATTTCTTCGCTGCCCTGAATTCGGCCGTTTTCACTGACGGCAGCTTCGTTTACATTCCCGAAGGTGTGCGTTGCCCGATGGAACTGTCGACCTATTTCCGGATCAACGCAGCGGAGACAGGGCAGTTCGAGCGCACCCTGATCGTTGCGGCCCCCGGCAGCCATGTCAGCTACCTGGAAGGGTGCACGGCCCCCATGCGCGACGAAAACCAGTTGCACGCCGCCGTGGTTGAGCTGGTGGCCCTCGAAGGGGCCAACATCAAGTACTCGACGGTGCAGAACTGGTATCCAGGCGATGAGAACGGGGTCGGCGGTATCTACAACTTCGTCACCAAGCGCGGCCTGTGCAAGGAGGCGAAATCCAGAATTTCCTGGACCCAGGTCGAGACCGGGTCCGCCATCACCTGGAAGTATCCCAGCTGCGTGCTGCGCGGTGACGACAGCGTGGGCGAGTTCTACTCGGTCGCCCTGACCAACAATTGCCAGCAAGCAGACACCGGCACCAAGATGATCCACATCGGCAAGAACACGCGCAGCACCATTATTTCCAAGGGTATCTCCGCCGGGCGGGGTCAGAACGCCTACCGCGGACTGGTTCGGATTGCACCAACGGCCGCCAATGCACGCAATTTCACCCAGTGCGATTCCATGCTGATCGGAAAACAGTGCGGCGCACATACGTTCCCCTACATCGAAACGCGAAACCCCACCGCTCGGGTGGAGCATGAGGCGACCACCTCTCGGATCGGTGAAGACCAGCTTTTTTATTGCCTGCAGCGCGGTATTGGAGAGGAAGACGCGGTATCGATGATCGTGGATGGTTTTTGCAAACAGGTCTTCCGCGAACTGCCGATGGAGTTCGCCGTCGAGGCCAAAGCGCTGCTGGAAGTCAGCCTCGAAGGGGCGGTCGGCTAGGCGCGCCATTCAATCCGGCGGGGAGGCCGTTCGTGACCGATAACGTCTTCCCTGCATCAACAGACCAGAGTAAGAGTGTGACAATGATGCTACAAATCAAAAACCTGCACGCGAGTGTGGAGGGCAAGGAAATTCTTCGTGGCGTGGATCTCGAAGTCGGGGCCGGCGAAGTGCATGCCATCATGGGCCCGAACGGCTCCGGTAAGAGCACGCTGGGCAACGTCATCGCAGGCCGTGAAGGTTACGAGGTGACCGAAGGGGAGGTGATTTACCGGGACAAGGATTTGCTGGAACTGGAGCCCGAAGAACGTGCCTGCGAGGGCATTTTCCTGGCCTTCCAGTACCCGGTTGAAATACCGGGTGTCAACAACACCTATTTTCTGCGCGCCGCGCTCAATGCCCAGCGCAAGTACCGCAACGAGGAAGAACTCGATGCGGTCGGTTTTCTGCGGCTGGTCCGGGAAAAACTGGAAGTGCTGCATATCGGTGAGGAATTGCTGAACCGGGCCGTCAACGAGGGTTTTTCGGGCGGTGAGAAGAAGCGCAACGAGATCTTCCAGATGGCTGTGCTGGAACCCAGTCTCGCCATCCTCGACGAGACCGACTCCGGACTGGATATCGATGCACTGAAGGTCGTGGCTGAAGGTGTCAACCGGCTGCGAAGCCCTGACCGGGCCATCGTACTGGTCACTCACTACCAACGCCTGCTGGACTACATCCAGCCCGATCATGTGCACGTGCTGGCCAGGGGCCGGATTGTCGCCAGCGGCGGACCGGACCTGGCCAAGCAACTCGAAGAACAGGGCTACGCCTGGCTGGAGGATGGCGGGATCGCGCCGGTCTCCGGGGAAGGGGCCGCATGACCTCGGTTGCCACGTCTCTCACCGAAGGCCTGGAGCAGCAAATGGCCGCGCTCGATACACAGGGGCAACCATCGTGGCTGTCCGCAGTGCGCCAGGAGGGATTGACACAGTTTCGCGCCCAAGGATTGCCCACCAAGCGGTCTGAGCGCTGGAAGTACACCTCGTTGCAGCCGCTGGAAGCCCGTGATCCGCGACTGGGCAGCACGGTCGAAGAAGCTGACCCGAGCGTCTTTACTCAGCCATTGGTCCAGGCCGGCGTCAGGGTGATGCTGCAGGACGGAAGATGTATCGGCATCCACGGTGCGCGCGCGGAAGGGCTCAGCGTGATGCCCATGGAAGAGGCTTTGGCCGAAGGTGATGAGCGCCTGCAGGAGATGCTTGCAGGCCTGGAAATCAGCGACCACTCGGCCGGGTTGGCGGCACTCAACACGGCGGTGCTTCGGGACGGTATCTTCATCCGCGTCGGCGCGGGTGTCGAGGCGGGCCGGGTCCTGCTGCAGTGGGCTTCATCCGGTCAGGCCGCCTCCCTGATGGCGACTCCACGTGTGTGCATCTTACTGGAAGCAGGTTCGAGACTGGAGCTGGTCGAGCAGTTCGAGAGCGGCGCCGACGGCGAATCACAGATGAGCCTGGTGGTGCAGGCCAACGTGGCTGAGAAGGCGCATCTGAGGCACACGCGGCTGCAGCAGGAAAATGACCAGGCCATCCTGGTAACCCGCACCGAAGTCAGACAGTCGGCCGGCAGTGAGTATCACTATTCAGGACTGGATTTCGGCGGTGCCCTGGTGCGGCATGACGTGCGCGCGCGCCTGGGATCGACTGGTGCGGCGTGCAGCCTGAATGGCGCCAGTTTTACCCGGGGCCGGTGTCACGTGGACAATCACCTGGATGCCGAACACCTCGCGGTGGATTGCAGCAGCAGCCAGTTGTTCAGGGCTGTTTTGGGCGACCGCAGTCGAGTGGTCTTCAACGGTCGTGTTTATGTCGCGCCCGGCGCGGACGGCACCGATGCGCGCCAGTCGAGCGCGGGGTTGCTGCTTTCCCCGCTGGCCGAGATCGACAGTAAGCCGGAGCTCGAAATTTATGCCGACGAGGTGGTCGCCAGCCACGGCGCCACGGTCGGGCAACTGGATCCGGACCAGCTGTTTTACCTGCAAAGCCGCGGGTTGGACCGCGATGCCGCGCGCAATCTCCTGACCGTCGCATTTTGCCGCACCGTGATCGATTTGCTCCCAGATGAGTCATTGCGCGAGTCATTGGAAGCGCGCCTGCATGCCAGCCTGGATGCCGCCGGGATCCGGCGTGGATAAAGAGAATGGCGGCCGCGTTGCCGGACTCGATGTCGAGCGGATTCGGACAGATTTTCCGATCCTGGATCGGGAGGTTCACGGCAAACCACTGGTCTATTTCGACACCGCCGCGTCGGCCCAACGCCCCCTGGCGGTTATCGAGGCGATTGACGACTTTTACCGGCGCTACAACGCGAATATTCACCGCGGTGTCCACACGCTGAGCCAGGAGGCTACGGACGCTTATGAAGCCGCCCGGGCCAAGGTGGCCGGATTTCTGAACGCCGATTCCGCCGGTGAAGTCGTGTTCACCCGCGGCACGACCGAGGCCATCAACCTGGTCGCGCAAAGCTTTCTGCGGCCGACTATCGGCCCCGGGGACGAGATCCTGATCACACACATGGAGCACCATGCCAACATCGTGCCCTGGCAGATGCTGTGTGAGCAGACCGGCGCCGAGCTCCGTGTTGCACCGATCAACGAGCGCGGCGAACTGGAGTTGAGCGCCCTGAAGGCCATGCTCTCCGAGCGGGTCAAGCTGATCGGGATCGTGCACGTTTCCAATGCGTTGGGCACCATCAATCCGGTTGCGGAGGTCTGTTCGGCGGCCAGGGCCTTCGGTATCCCCGTGCTGGTCGATGGCGCGCAGGCCACCCCCCACCAGGCGGTCGATGTCCAGGCCCTGGGCTGCGCGTTCTACTGTTTCTCAGGGCACAAGATGTATGGCCCGACCGGGATTGGCGGCTTATGGGCTCGCAGGGAGACCTTGCAGGCCATGCCGCCCTACCAGGGCGGGGGCGAGATGATCAGCGTGGTTTCTTTTGAAGGGACGACCTACAACGACCCGCCGGGCCGTTTCGAAGCCGGCACGCCCCATATCGCCGGGGCCATTGGGCTGGGCGCTGCCGTTGATTACCTGCGTTCACTGGGAATGGACCGGGTGGCGGCCGCCGAGGCGGAACTACTGGCCTACGCGACCCGGGCCATGTCAGAAATCGATGGCTTACGGATCGTCGGCACTGCAGCGCACAAGGCGGGAGTGATTTCATTCGTACTGGACGATATTCACCCCAATGACATCGGCACACTCATTGATCACTACGGCATCGCCATCCGGACCGGTCACCACTGTGCCATGCCGGCGGTGAAGTATTTCGGTTTGCCGGCTACCGCGCGCGTTTCGTTCGGCATCTACAACAAGCCGGCCGAGGTCGACCAGCTGGTGGATGCGTTGCGTCGCATCAAGGACATGTTTGCGTGAAGAAAAAAGGCCGGGTTCGACGAACCCGGCCTTTTGCGTAACGAAGTCGACAGGCTACTCGGATTCCCTGGGCTTGTACTCCGCCTGCAATTCCTGCTGCACATTATGTGGCACCGGGTCGTAATGGCTGAACTCCATGGTGAACGTACCCTGGCCCTGGGTGAGGCTCTTGAGTTCGGTGTGATAATCCGAAAGTGAACTCAGGGGTATGTCCGCTTTCACGGTAACCAACCCGCCCCGCAAGCTTTCCGTGCCGCTGATACGCGCCCGGCGTCCCGCCAGGTTGCCGGTGATGTCGCCCATGACCGCATCGGGAACGGTAACGTCCACGGAAACGATGGGCTCCAGAATCTGCGGCCCGGCGTTTTGGATGGCGTCGAGGAAAGCGTGGCGCGCTGCGATGACAAAGGCGATTTCCTTGGAGTCGACCGGGTGGTATTTGCCGTCATAGACCTCGACTTCGAGGTCCTGCAGGGCATAACCGGCGACAGCACCCTCGTCCAGAATCTGGCGAATACCTTTTTCCACCGCCGGGATCAGGCTGGTCGGAATGGAGCCGCCCACGACCTTGTTGAGAAACTCAAAACCGTCACCCCGTTTGCGCGGTCGCACGCGCAGGAAGACTTCGCCGAACTGGCCGGCGCCGCCTGTCTGTTTCTTGTGCCGGTAATGACCTTCGGCTGGCCGCGTAATCGTCTCGCGATAGGCGATTCTCGGCGGACGGGTATCGACCTCGACATGGTACTTTTCCTTCATGCGCTCCAGCAAGACCCGCATGTGCAGCTCGCCAAGGCCGCGCATGACGGTCTCGTTCAATTCCTGGTTGTGTTCGACGACAAAACAGGGGTCTTCCTCGCTGATCTTCTGCAGAGTCTGCGACAGCTTTTGCTCCTGCCCCCTGGTCCTGGTGTTGACCGCCAGGCCATACATGGGTTGGGGAAAGTCGATGCGCTTCATGAGGTACTCGTCCTCGTCATGCGAGTCGTGCAGTACCGCGTCGTAGTGGATTTCGTCGACCTTGGCCACGGCGCAAATATCCCCGGGAATGCCGGCTTCGACTTCCTCGTGCTTGCCACCCTGGACACGGAACAGGTGACCGACCTTGAACGGTTTACGGGCGTCGCCGATGTACAGCTGTGTATCGGGTTTTACCGTGCCCTGGTAAATTCGAAAAATCCCCAACTTACCCACAAACGGATCGTTGGAAATCTTGAATACGTGCGCCAGCACGTGTGCGTCCGGATCCGGCTTCGCTTTGACTTCTTCGCCCTCCTTGAGAAACGGCGGAGGGTTGCCTTCGGCCGGGTTGGGCGCCAGGCGCTTGCAGAATTTCAGTAATTCGCCGAGGCCGGCGCCCGTGGCAGCGGAAGTGAAGAGAATCGGCACCAGGTGCCCCTCCCGCAGAGCCTTTTCGCAGGCGTCGTGTAACTCTTCGCGGGTGAGCGATTCACCCTCGAGGTATTTCTCCATCAGGCTGTCATTGACCTCTACCACCTGGTCGAGGATGGCTTCATGCGCCTCGGCCAGGGAGAAAATATCGGTCTCGCCTTCATCGTGGAAGAAACAATCGCGCACGGTACTGAGGTTTTCAGCCGGCAGGTTGATGGGCAGACACTCAGGTCCGAACTCCTCGCGGATCTCCCGCACCAGACCTTTCAGATCAACATTTTCCTGGTCGATCTTGTTGATGATGATCATCCGGCACAGCCGCCGTCGCTTGGCCCGGCGGATCAGGCGCCGCGTTGATAGTTCGATGCCACTGTTGGCGTTGATCACGATGGCGCAAGTCTCCGCAGCGGCCATGGCGGACAGGGTCGGGCCGCGGAAGTCGGGGAAGCCGGCCGTATCGATCAGGTTGAGATGCATGCCCTCGAAATCCAGGCTGGCGATGGCCGAATCGAGGGAATGCTGATATTTGTGTTCCAGGGGGTCGAAGTCTGTGACGGTGCTGCCACGCTCTACGCTGCCGGTTTCGCCGATGGCGCCTGCCTTGGCGAGCAGTGCTTCAATCAGCGTGGTTTTGCCGCAGCCGGCGTGGCCGATCAGGGCGATGTTGCGGATGTCCTCGGTTTGGTATGTGGGCATTCGGTAATCCTTTCCTGAATTTGCTCGGAATCAGTGGGAGCAACATCCTAGTACAGAATGCCAGAACGCGCCACGGGTGCCGCCCGTTTGCTTGATCTACGTTCAGCTTCAATTCAGGAAACCCGTACTAGCCTGTAAGCGACGATCAGGGCATGACCCTTAAAGGAGCTAGCGATGAACAGGATCAGGCATTTTTTCACTCTGGCTATTTTGGTTTCCAGTGCGCTCCCGCTGGCCGCCAACGCACAGCAGCAACGCCAGGCCTGGGCGGACGTGATCGAGGCCCAGCCCGTGCGCCAGCAGGTTCGCATTCCGGTGGAAAATCAGGTGTGCTGGGACGAGCAGGTGGTTCGCCCGGTGCCAGTCCGACGTTCGGCCGCACCCGGAATTTTCGGCGCCATCATCGGCGGCGTGATCGGTCACCAGTTTGGCGGCGGATCAGGTCAGGACATCATGACGGCAGCCGGCGCAGTGGTCGGCGCATCCGTGGCGTCGGAGGCACAATACCGAAGGTATCCCGATCGCTATTACCAGGCGACGGAACAACGCTGTGAAACGCAAACAGAGTGGCGTTACGAGGACCGAATCGTTGCCTGGGACGTGACCTACGAATTCAACGGTGAACGGTATCGTTCGCAGCTGCAGCAAGCGCCGGGTGACCGGATTCGCATCCAGGTGGGTGTGAGGCCGCTTGCTCAATGAACCGATTGCCCCAGCACGAGCGAATGAATTGATGAACTTACACTCCACGCACAGGTAACACTCCTCCCTCCAAACCGAGAACTGTGCCTTTTGCGGCGCCATACGATCGAAGATCGGGGCGCCGCTTTTTTTTGCCCGGGCGATGATGCCTGACGATACTGAGTTATTTTTGGCGCCTGTAATAAAGGAGACCGCGGGCAGGGATGAGGAGTGCAAAGAACCCTGGTTGGTAAGAGGGAGAGACCAATTTTTTCCCGCGATCTCCCGTACACTATGACCTTTGCAGAGCAGCAAAAGTTTCGTGATTGAAAACCTGGAATGGAGAAATGGAATGACTGATGCGGCCAACCCTTTAACCGTTGAAATGAAAACCTCGAAGGGCACGATCAACCTGGAGTTGTTTCCTGACAAGGCACCGGTGACCTGCGCGAGTTTCGTCAACCTCGCGCGTCGCGGTTTCTATGACGGGCTGAGCTTTCACCGCGTGATACCGGATTTCATGGTTCAGGGTGGTTGTCCGAAGGGTACCGGAACCGGTGGGCCTGGATACCAATTCCAGGATGAGTGCCATCCGCAAGCCCGCCACGATCGCCCTGGCATGTTGTCCATGGCCAACGCGGGCCCCGGTACCAACGGCAGCCAGTTTTTTATCACCCATGTCGTGACACCCTGGCTGGATGGCAAGCACACAGTCTTCGGCGGTGTCATGTCCGAGGCCGATCAGTCGGTGGTGAATGCCATTGCCGTCGGAGATCAGATTGAATCGGTAACGGTGGCTGGGGGCGATGAGTTGCTCCAGCAACATGACGAGCAGGTGAGGCGCTGGAACCAGATCCTCGATACGCCCTGAAATCTGATTGGCTGACCGGCTAGTGCGTGCGCCGGACGCTGTAGCCGGCCAGGAAAGCGAGCGCTTCCCGCCACGGTGAGGGCTTGAGCACCTTGAGGGCGTCCAGGGCTTCATCGGCCCTGGCCTGGGCGAATTCCATGGCGCTTTCCAGAGAACCTGTTGCCCGCATGACCTCGAGAATGTGTTCGAGGTGCGGGCCGCCGCCGTTTCGGATGGCTTCGTTGATCAATTCCCGTTCGGCGGCACCGGCTCGGGCCCGCGCATAAATCAGGGGGAGCGTGGGTTTGCCCTCGGTCAGGTCGTCGCCAATATTCTTGCCCAGTTCCTTGCCGTTGCCATCGTAGTCCAGGACATCGTCCGCGACCTGGAAGGCGCAGCCCAACTGGTTACCAAACATGGCCAGCGCTTCCTCGACCGGCTTTGGCTGGCCGCTGATCACCGCGCCCAGCCGGCAAGCGGCTTCGAACAGCTTTGCCGTCTTGTTCTCGATGACTGCGAGGTAGGCGTTTTCACTGACATCCGGGTCGCCCATGTTGAGCAGTTGCAGCACTTCGCCTTCGGAAATCGTATTGGTGGTATCGGCGAGTATGTCCATGATGCGCATGGAATCCAGCTTGACCATCATCTGGAAGCTGCGTGAGTAAAGAAAATCGCCGACCAGGACGCTGGCCGCGTTGCCCCAGACCGCGTGGGCGCTTTGTTGCCCGCGTCGGGTATCGGACTCATCCACCACGTCGTCATGCAGCAGGGTGGCGGTGTGAATGAATTCGATGATGACCGCCAGTGGGATGTGGGATGTGCCCTCGTAGCCGCAGGCCCGGGCGGCCAGTACCAGCAGCATCGGCCTGAGCCGCTTGCCCCCGCCTGCGATGATGTAATTGGCAACCTGGTTGATCAGCACCACGTCGGAGTCCAGGCTCGCGCGAATATGGTCATTGATGTCCTGCATATCGCCGCCGCACAAATCGAGAACCTGATCGAGGCTCTGCATCGCAGGACTGGATACGTTAGGGCTGGATTGCTGCGCTTTCATTCGGGTTTTTCGACGCCTGGTCGCGGGACTGAGGGCATTATACGGTCCGCTTCATGGGCGGTGAAGGACGAGGACTGGATTTAAGGAGTCAGTACGACTAATGTGGCGCCTTTCATTGGTCCGCCAGGAGCCCCGTTTGTCGTTTGCTTCTCTGCAACCCGCTGAGTTGAGCCTCGGCCTGAAATTGGCGGCCGTGCTGGCCATGCGTATGCTGGGCCTGTTCCTGGTGCTGCCTGTTTTCATGGTGTTGGCGCAGGATATTCCGGGCTTCACCCCGACCCTGGCCGGTCTGGCTATCGGCGTTTACGGCCTGACCCAGGCCGTTTTGCAGCAGCCAGTCGGTCGCTTGTCGGATCGCTGGGGCAGGCGGCGCGTGATGTTGCTTGGGCTTGCCATTTTTGCCGTCGGCGGCGTCGTGGCGGCCCTGGCGCCGTCCATGCCGTGGCTGATTGCCGGTCGGGCGTTGCAGGGCTGTGGCGCCATAGCGGGTGTGACGCTGGCATTTGCTGCCGACCACACGCGTCCCGAGAAACGGTCACTGATCATGGCCATGATTGGAATGGGGATTGGTGCTTCGTTTCTGCTGTCCATCATGTTGTCGGTACCGCTGGCCTCGATCTTCGGTCTGCGTGGCCTGTTCTGGTTCACCAGTGCGCTCGGGGTCATGGGGATGTTGCTGCTCGTGGGAACACCCGATGGCGATTCGAAGCCATTGGAATCCCTACAGCAATCAGGGGAATTGGGTGGTATCTGGCCGCTCGCCATTTCGGTATTCTTGCTGCATGCGTTAATGACACTATTTTTCGTGGTGCTACCGGGCACCTTGATGAGCGCGTATGGGCTGCCCCTGTCCAGGCACTGGCAGGTGTATGTCCCCACCATGGTGGTTTCAGCGGTGATCGTATTTCCGTTGTTGCGCCGCCTGGCGCAGGGTAGTCGGGAACACCAGTCCCTGAAGTGGGCATTCGCCGGGCTGGGCGTATCGCTGGGGTTGTTTGCCCTGTCCTTGCCGATGCCTGCACTGTTGTTGGGTGGGACGCTGTTTTTCCTGGCATTCAACCTGTTGGAAGCGTCCATGCCTTCCCTGGTCAGCCGTCTGACGGGTACCGAGGGTCGTGGCCGGAAAATGGGGGTTTACACCACTTTCCAGTTTCTGGGTGCGTTCGCCGGCGGGGCCTGTGGAGGCTGGTTGCTGCATCACGCCGGCAGCATCAACACGCTGTGGTTTGCGGCTGGTGCTGCGATGGTTTGGGCCATGTTTCTCGCCGGGCTAAAACCGGGAGAAAACGGCCGAATTTGAGCGCAATGGGGTGTGCTACACTGCGTTGCAATCTGGAAAATGAGCAGGGTTCGTATCAAGTCGAACCCGGAATGGAGATGTGAATGGCACGTGGTATCAATAAAGTTATCCTGGTGGGCAATCTCGGCGCTGATCCGGAAACCCGTTACACCGCCAGCGGTTCGGCAGTAACCAATATCCGGTTGGCGACGACCGAAGCCTGGCGTGATCGCCAAAGCGGCGACAAACAGGAAAAAACCGAGTGGCACCGGATCGTTTTCTTCAATCGTCTGGCGGAAATCGCCGGCGAATATCTGCGTAAGGGCAGCCAGGTCTACATCGAGGGCAAATTGCAGACCCGCAAGTGGCAGGATCAGGGCGGTCAGGACCGTTACACCACGGAAATCGTCGCCAACGAGATGCAAATGCTCGGCGGGCGCGCCGGCGGCCCGGATGATCGCGCCCCGGCCAGTGGGGGGTTCCGCGATAATGGACCGCCTTCACAGACGGGCGAACCGGAACCGGACTTCCAGGATGATGACATCCCGTTCTGAGCGGGTTGATCGTCACACTGAAATGGGATTGCATGCTTCAGCCGGCGCGCGTTTGCGCCTGGTGATAGCGAGACGGGTGACCGCTTGAACATCCTGCTGGCAGGCGCCGCCGGACAACTTGGCAACGAACTTTATCCGCTGCTGAGCGCGGCCGGGCAGGTGACGGCTGCCGACGTGAACCCAGCCTCCAGCAACGCGTCGCGCTGCCTGAAAGTCGATCTCGGCAATGCCGGCCAACTGGAGAATCTGCTCAATCGCTACACACCCGACCTGATCGTCAATGCCGCGGCTTATACCGCGGTAGACCGGGCGGAAGCTGATCGCGAGCTTGCTTTCCTCGTCAACGAAAAAATGCCGGGTCGCATGGCGCGCTGGGCAGCCCGCAACGATTGCAGCCTGATCCACTATTCGACCGACTACATTTTCGATGGACGATCGGATCGCCCCTACCGGGAATCGGATACACCGGCACCGCTGAACGTCTATGGTGAGAGTAAGCTTGCGGGCGAGCGGGCGATCGAGGACAGCGGGTGTCGATCCGTGATCCTGAGAACTTCCTGGGTTTACTCCGCCCACGGCAATAATTTCGTGCTCAGCATGCTGAAGCTGGCGCGTACCCATCCGCAATTGCGGATTGTCGATGACCAGATGGGTTGCCCCACATGGGCCCGCAACCTGGCGCTTGCCACGCAGCATGTGATCCAGCACGGGTTGCTCCCGGCCGAACCCGGTTGCAACGTCTATCATTACAGTGATCGCGATGCCGTTTCCTGGTTCGAGTTTGCCTCATTGGTGTTCGACACCGGTGTGCAATTGGGTTTGCTGGACCGGGCGCCCCGGCACGTGCCCATCGACACCGATGGATATCCGCAGGCTGCAATTCGGCCAAAGTATTCGGTGCTGGATACCAGCGCCATCCAGGCGAAAGGGTTCCATCCGCTGCCGCTAAAGGCGTCCATCGAGGCCTGCATGAAGGGAATTACGATCGATGAGTGAAAGCCATGACTATCCGCCACTGATTCCTGTGATCCTGTCCGGTGGCGCCGGGACCCGGCTCTGGCCGGTTTCCCGACGAGCGCACCCCAAGCCCTTCATGCAACTGGCCGACGGTGAGTCTCTCGCGGAGAAAACCTGGTTGCGGGCCCGGGATATAGCCG
>JAHEFS010000159.1 GCA_024640045.1 Chromatiales bacterium
GAACCCGGGCTATTGGCCCGCCTGCCGGTTGATTGGCTAATGCCCTCCCCGGATACAGTTCAAATCGATGTACGGCCCTATGCCGATGCTGTACCGCCGCAGAACCACATACACCTGATGGTACCAGGCGAATATAAAATGTTGTTGGAGGTCCAGCCCAAAGGATTCGAAGAGCGGTACCTCATTCAATCAACGAGTGCCAGTGAATTACCCGAGGGTATGCTTCCAAGCCATGCCTGTGCCTTCAGCGATGACAACGTTACGGAGGACGTTACGGTTTACATCTGGCGGGACGGAGTATTCTCCGGTGTTTCTGACGGCCTTCCGGATGGCTATACGGTTACGACCGGGACGATCTCAGACCCCGAGACCGAAGGCCATCCACCAACGGTAACCGCTGGATTTTCACAAGGACTCGTCTGCTCCAATGTGGGCCTGAAGGGTGAACCATGTCCTGGCGGCAAGAAGAACCAGAACGCCCTCTGCCATACGCTGGGCAAGGTACCGCTGCGATTCACCATGCACATGGAATATCCGCAATCGCCATGAAACACGCAAAGCCAATTCGCGGCGTAATGAACCGGCAAACAGGCGGCGCGGACCTGCACCCGGCCTGGCTGGCCTTTATCCGGCATTGCCGGGAGCTTGGCTTTGGCGAGATTTCACAACTGAAAATCCAGGACGGTTTACCCGTCGCTGCGGAGGAATCGATCAAAAAGGTCAAATTTGTTTGATCAACATCCGTAAGGGCTGACCAAACCATTGGAGGCCGCCTCGCCCGCAAAGTCGGGCAGGCGGCCTTTTTTATACCGGGGCTATGACCAAAACCTGGCTGAGTGTGCCCGGACGCTCAAAACGCACAAAAACGTGCCATGACAGAGGTGACTTATGAAAAATCTGACTGTATTGCTCATTGCATTGATGGTGGCCACAGCCGCACAGGCGGGCAAGCCTGCCCCGGGTGAAATTTTCTACACCGAATTTGGTAAGGCGGGCTCCCTGGGCGCCGCCGGCCCGGTATACGGTTCGGCGTACTCCAATCCAACAACGGACAATGGAACACTGGATAACCTGGTATTCAATAAACCCGCCTCGCAGGTGGATTTCAATATCAACTTTGGAACTTGTCTCCATGGAAACTACACGGCCACCATGCACCTGATTGATGGCTTCGGCAGCGAAACCGAGTTGGTGGCCCGCTTCTGGTTCAAGGATCCATCCGACGATGTCGGTTACGTTCTCGAGCTGTACGATACAGATTTCGAACCTGAGTCCGGGCCGGCCTGGTCGGGTGGCACGTTCCCGCCGTTTGACGGGTCAACGATAATCCGATCTGCAGAATCCTGGGAGATCAGAACCACCCGGAAGAAATCTACGGGTCCCTGCACCGGTTCCGGGGAATTTGGGGTTCCGGTCGAATTTACGCTTGAGCTCGATTGATCAGCTCATGGCCGTGCGCCAGATAGCTCTAGTCGCTGTAATGATAGTCTATTCAGCACTTTCCCCTCCGCTACTCGCGGAGGGGGTCCTGGTCATTGGCGACAGCTGGGCGGAGCCTGTCGGTAATCAACTCAAGGTTGTCCTCGTGGAGCAGGGACATCCGGAAATACCGGTCATCATGACACCCTATTGGGGTGGGCCGAGAAACCTGGATACCCCGGAAGGATTTGCCGCGATCTCGGGCTGGCTGAAACAGTGGCCCGATGTTGATTACCTTTACATGATGATGGGGCAGAACAACTGGCTGTGCTGCTGGACTTCAGACATGATCGGCAGTGCAGCGGAGACAACCCTGTTTGCGTCCATCATCGATCACACCGAAAACGTGGTTGACCACATCCAGTCGATCAGACCCGAGATCAAAATCCTATGGACGGCAGGTGAGTACCTCAGACCCCATCACCTGGGTACTCCGTCCCAGATGAATGCAAACTATGACCGGCTGCAAAGCCTGGCCCTCGAGTTCGTCAAGGAAAGAGGGCCGCTATTGACCTTCCTGAACTGGAACGGGCTATTTCAGCTGCACTATGGTTTTGACGGCATAAAGCACTCTGAGTTCGACCCTGCCTTTGTGATCCCGCCGGGCGACCCGTCGCTGCCCGATCCCGCTTTGCCGAGTCCGCAGGCCGCATTTCCAGTCAATACTCCGGCGCATCCAACCCAGTCAGGCTACAAGGTGATGGCCCAGGCCCTGTATGACCGGTACTTCTCGTCCGAACTGGATCAACAGAACTTTGAGATCAACGCCGGCCTTAACGACGCCTGGTATAACCCGGATACCAGTGGGCAGGGCTTCCTGATCAGCGTCTTCCCGGAAATTGGCCAGGTTTTCCTGGCCTGGTTCACTTTCGAGGTGGAGCGGCCGGACGGTTCGATCGTTGCGCAATTGGGGGAACCCGGACATCGCTGGCTGACGGCACAGGGTGCCTACGCCGGAAACCAGGCCGTACTCGATATCTGGGTCAGCGAGGGGGGAATATTCGACTCGGGCCAACCCGCGCCCATGCTCCGCCAGGACGGCGAAATAGTCCTGGAGTTCAACGACTGTGACTCGGGTACTGTCAGCTACAATATCCCTTCCATTGGGAAGCAGGGCTCGATACCGATTGAACGCGTGGTTCTCGATAATGTGCCGCTATGCGAGTCACTTTGAAATGAGGCCGGATACTTTTTATGTATCCGGTTTCGTTTCACGATAAACACGATTTTCGCCGGCTACTTCAGCGGCTACGCTACTCGGGCTAAGGCCTGTTTCGATGCGCTTGTGCCGTGCGAAAGCGGGAGGTCCACCGAGGTGGCGATGTTCAAGCCTGGAACCCGTGATCTTTCGCGAAAACGATCGCCTGCGCCCGGTTGCTGGCACCCAGTTTTTCGAAAATCCGGGTCAGTTGGTTGCGCACGGTCTTCTCGCTGATAAACAGGGCCTTGCCAATTTCAACATTGGTCATACCGGATACCAGCTTGCCGAGGATTTCACGCTCACGGCCGGTCAGACTGCTCAGCACTTCGCTTTCAGATTCGCTCCGGACGCCCGTGAATTCAAGCACGGCATCACAAAACCGCTGCCAGGCGGGTTCGTGTTCCAGCAGGATGTGGTTCGGGGAGTCCAGTTGCACGAACTGTGCATTCGGAATGCCAGCCGCCAATTCCTGGCCCTGTTTCAGAGGCGCTATCCGGTCCCGGTTGGCATGCAGCACCAGGGTCGGAACACTGACCTTGCCGATCATGCCGGTCACATCGGCCTGGCTGCGGCTACGCAACAGTTCTGCGGCCATCTTCGGGGCGATCGTTTTTGCACATAATTCGTCACACCAGAGCAGTTGCTCTTCACTCCCTTCCGGCAGAAACAACTTGGTAAACAAACGCCGGTAGAGTGGATCGGGACGTCCCCATCCCAGTTCGGTAAATTCAATCAACGCCCGCCCCATGCGGATGGTATCGGGGTTATGGCTGAGGGCCCAGCCCCGCATGTAGCCTCCGTACAGAACCAGCCGTGACACGCGCTGAGGGTACTTGATGGTGTACAGGATGGCCGGCACTACGCCCTGCGAGAGCCCCAGAAGCAGGAAAGGCTGCTCGGGCTCCGCCGCGTCGATCACCCGTTCCAGGTCGGGCAGCCAATGCTGGTGGGAAACATCTTCCGGATCACGCTGGGACAAGCCGCAACCCCGCTCGTCGCTGCGGACCAGGGTGAAGTGTTCACTGAGAAACCGCACCCAGTGCTGCCAGACGGGACTGACCCAGTCGTATTCCAGGTGGGTGATCCAGTTTGAGGCCTTGACCAGCGGGGGACCTGACCCCGAACGGGCCCACGCCAGCCGAACCTGGTCGTCAGTGGTGACGTAACGAATGGTCTGTTCTGAACTCATTTGGCATCAATGATAGCCCAAGCGGGACATTTCTCTCATGCCTGGCGCCACATTTCGGGCCGGTCGGGACATTCTTCCCATGGCTGGCGGTCTCCCCATCGATCAGTCTATCCATGAACCCAAAGGAGACCCGACATGAACACACCATTGATTCACTGGCAACAATACAACAGGCCGTTAACCTCAGGAACGCGGCGCCCGGCGCTGAACCTTTACCCCTACGTGGCCAAGGGCATGAGTTACCTGGTCAGCGTGTTAACCGTTATCGCGATAGTCACGGGCGCCGCCTGGCTGATCAATGATCCGGCGCTGGTCATTTATCTGCAGGTTGCAATCTGGACCTCGGGCCTGGTTTTCATCGGCCTGGCCATCGAGGCCGAGAATCTTTCGACAGCCTGGCTGTCGTTGGCGACAGGCTTCGCCTTGCCGGCCCTGGCCTGGCTGAGCACTCAGATGGGGCCTGAAATGCTGGTCGTGGCAGTCCTGCTGATCGCAACTTGGCTCGCTTCCGCCATTTTTCAGTTCAGCCGCACCGCCAACCGGTAAAGCAACACCGCAACACCGGTTAGCATGAGCAGCCCCAGCCAGCCGCTGAAGTGCCACTGCTCCGGAAGGGCAAGCACTTCGGCGGAACCCAGGGTTACGATCGGAACGGCCATGAAGATGCCCATCAGCGCCTCGCCGGTGATCAGCCCGGCCGAGAACAGCGTGCCTTTCTGGTGGATGCGCTCGCGTTCGCCTTCGGTATTTCCGGGCTTCAGGCGCCGCTCCACCAGGTGGGCCACGAGACCACCGGCAAAAATCGGAACACTGAGTTCGATCGGGAGATAGATACCCACGGCACAGGCCAGCACCGGCGAGCGGAAACCCGAGCCGCTTTTTTTCAGGATTTCATCGAGCACGATGATCACGGCGCCGATGGCCGCGCCGATGCCGATCATGGTCCACGGCAGTTCACCGCCGAAAATGCCGTTTGCGACCGACGCCATCAGGTTGGCCTGCGGCGCCAGCAAGGGATTGGGGTGGGCCTCGGTGGGTACGCCAATGCCGTAGGCGTTGGCCAGCAGGCTCAGCACCGGGGCCATGACCAGGGCGCTGGAGACGCCGCCGACAGCCAGCATCAACTGTTGTTTCCAGGGCGTGGCGCCCAGCATGTAACCGCATTTGAGATCCTGCAGGTTGTCGCCGCCGATGCAGGCCGCGCCGCACACCACCGCGCCGATCATGATGGTCGCCACGGCGCCGATGGAGGAATCCCGCCCCAACATCAGTGCCAGCACCAGGGCGGCAAAAAGAATCGTGGCGATGGTTAGCCCCGAAA
>JAHEFS010000228.1 GCA_024640045.1 Chromatiales bacterium
CAAAGCGCTGGCCTACGCGGCCTGGGGGCCGCTGATGATCAAGAACCACTATTACTTCGACAAGTCTTCACCGACGTCCAGCCAGAACATCAACCTGCCCTGAGCGCTTGTCAGGTCAGGCCAAATTTCAAACGGTTTATCTGGCTGCTATCGGACACGTATAATATGCGGCCTTGTCCGGGGAGCCCGCTACGGCCCGCCAGTCAAAGATGCGCAGATCTGAAGGCGCACCGGACACCCTTGAACTGAACAGGACCCGCTCATGCCGGCCACCATCGCTTCTTTCAAAATCGACTACTACCAGTTCCTGTCACCGGACGGGCGCCTGATTTCCGAAGAAGACACCCCGGAGCTGGCCCGGGATTTTGACGAATTGCTGAAGCTTTACCGCGTGATGGTCACCACGCGTGCCTTCGACAAGAAAGCAGTAGCCCTGCAGCGCACGGGCAAACTGGGCACCTATGCCTCCTGTCTCGGTCACGAAGCGGCCCACGTCGGCATTGGCAGCGCCATGGATGAAGCTGATTGCTTTGCGCCCATGTACCGCGAGTATGGCGCCCAATTCTGCCGCGGCGTCCGCATGTCCGAGGTGCTCCTTTACTGGGGCGGAGACGAGCGCGGCAATGACTTCTCCGGGCCAGCACATGACTTTGCCTGGTGCGTGCCCATTGCCACCCAGTGCCTGCACGCGGCCGGCGCGGCCCTGGCATTCAAATTGCGCGGCGAAAAACGGGCCGCTGTCACCGTGGTCGGCGATGGCGGCAGTTCCAAGGGCGATGCCATGGAAGCCATCAATGCAGCCAGTGCGTTCGAATTGCCTTTGGTATTGGTCATCGTCAACAACCAGTGGGCCATTTCTGTGCCGCGCAGCAAGCAGAACCACGCCAAGACCCTCGCCCAGAAAGGTATTGCAGCAGGGGTGCCCTCCGTACAGGTGGACGGCAACGACCTGATCGCATGTCGCTGGGCCATGGAACAGGCGCTGGAACGGGCACACGCCGGTAAGGGCGCGACCGTTATCGAAATGATTACCTATCGCCTGTCTGATCATACGACCGCCGACGATGCCACCCGCTATCGCGACGCCGAAGAAGTCGAGGCCGCGTGGCAGCGAGAGCCGATCGGGCGGTTGCGCAAATACCTGATCGACCAGGGCGCCTGGAGCGATGCGCAGGACCAGGAATTACTCGACGAGGCCGCCCGTCAGGTCGAGGAAGAAGTAGCCGTCTACATGGCAACGGGCAAGCCCGGCATCGAATCCATGTTCGATTACATGTACGCCGAACTCCCCGCCGATCTCGCCGCCCAGCGTGATCGCGCTCTGGAAGAGCTGCAATAATGGCTCGCGTCACTCTGGTGGAAGCCGTCACCATGGCCCTGGCTTGGGAAATGGAACAAGACGGCCGGGTCGTCGTCCTGGGCGAAGACGTCGGCATCAATGGCGGTGTATTCAGGGCCACGGCCGGGTTGGCGGAACGCTTCGGCGAAGAACGCGTTATCGACACGCCGCTGGCGGAAGTCATGATCGCAGGCTTGACGGTTGGCATGGCAGCACAGGGCATGCGGCCAGTGGCCGAGGCCCAGTTCATGGGTTTCATTTTGCCCATGCTCGATCACATCATGTGCCACGCGGGCCGCATGCGCCACCGTACCCGCGGGCGCTTGAGCTGCCCCATGGTGCTGCGCGCACCTTTCGGCGGCGGCATTCATGCACCCGAGCACCACTCAGAAAGCACCGAAGCCCTGTTCGCCCACATGCCAGGTATCCGGGTCGTGATTCCTTCTTCTCCATCCCGCGCTTACGGCCTGTTACTGGCCGCCATTCGCGACCCTGACCCGGTCGTGTTCCTGGAACCCAAGCGCATTTACCGGCTGAACAAGGAAGAGGTGGAAGACAACGGCGAGGAGTTGCCACTGGACGTGTGCTACGTCCTGCGTGACGGCAGCGACGTGACCCTGGTGACCTGGGGCGCCATGGTCAAGGAAACGCTCGAGGCGGCCGACCAGTTGGCTGAGCGGGGCATCAGCGCCGAGGTCATCGACATCGCCACCATCAGTCCGCTCGACATGGACACGATCGTCGAGTCCGTGGAAAAAACCGGCCGCTGCGTCATCGTGCATGAAGCCGCGCGTAACTGCGGTGTGGGCGCGGAAATCGCCGCGAACTTGGCCGACTCCGGCATCTGGCATCTGCAGGCGCCGGTCAAGCGCGTGACGGGCTATGATTCAGTCATGCCTCTGTACAAAATGGAAATGAAATACATGCCCAGCGTCAAGCGCATACTGAACGCCGTCAACGAGGTCCTGGAGGTCTCATGAAAATCTTCAAACTGCCAGACCTGGGTGAGGGATTGCCTGACGCCGAAATCGTGGAATGGCTGGTCGCAGAGGGTGACGAAATCAAGACGGACGACCCACTGGTCTCCATGGAAACCGCCAAGGCCGTCGTGGAGGTGCCCAGCCCGTATACCGGCAAGGTCGCAAAACTCTATGGCCAGGCAGGTGACGTGATAGAAACCGGCAAGCCCCTGGCCGGGTTCGAGGTTGAAGGTGAGCCAGCGCAGGACACGCCTCAAGCATCGGCGCCAACGGAAAAACCGGCGGAAAATGCCAGTCGCTCCGACTCCGGCACCGTGGTGGGTGAAATGGAGTCCTCTGACAGACTGGTCACTGAATCCGTAGCGACCGTCGGCGGTGTCAAGGTGACGCCCGCAGTGCGTGCATTGGCACGTAAACTGAAAGTCAATCTCACCGACGTAAAGGCAAGCGGTAAAGATGGCGTGGTGACTCGCGCCGATGTCGAGGAAGCGGCCCGCAATCCCCAGCCGACTGAATCCAAGGCAACACCCAAGGCAGCCCCGGTACCCGCACCGACCCGGGTGGCACAACCCGTGCGTCAGGCCACGCCCAGCGGCGAGTGGGAGCAAATCCGCGGCACCCGGAGAACCATGGCCCGAATCATGTCAGAGTCACAGCGACAAGTCGTGGCGACCTCGATTATGGATGACGCCGATATCCAGGCCTGGACTTATGGCCAGGACATCACGGTACGGCTGTTGCGAAGCCTGTGGGCAGGCGCCAGGGTGGAACCGGGCCTGAATGCCTGGTACGACGGCGAACAAAATATGCGGATGCTGCACAAGGGCATGGACGTCGGTATGGCGGTTGATACCGAAGACGGCCTGTTCGTCGCCGCCTTGAGAAATGTGCACAATTCCAGCGCCGCAGACATTCGCGGCGCCATCAACCGGTTGCGGCAAAATGTCGTCAATCGCTCGATCCCTGCCGAAGACCTGAAAGACTACACCATCATGTTGTCCAATTTTGGTGTGTTCGCGGGACGCTACGCGACTCCGATCATCGCCCCGCCCTGCGTGGCCATCGTCGCGGCCGGCAAACTGCGCAACGAGGTGGTGCCGGTACTCGGCGGTTTCGAGGTACACCGCGTGATCCCGCTATCACTGACCTTTGACCACCGTGCCGTGACCGGCGGCGAAGCCGCGCGATTCCTGAAAGCGATGCTGGAAGACCTGGCGCTCCCCGAGTAGTCCCGTTAGCCTCAGAGCCCGGCCGGGGCTTTGGATCGCTCCACGGCGCCAATGTCGGGGTCGAAATGGAACGCCTCTACGGTGTTTGCGGCTGGTGCCACGCAACAAACAGGAGAATAGATGGGTTCTGTATCACCTTTTTGGGTTTACCTGATCCAGGTGTTGCTGGTGATCCATGTGCTGGCGACCGGCCGCAACCGTTACTGGATTTTATTGCTGATCTTCGTACCGCTGATCGGCGGGCTGGCTTACCTGGTGATGGAAGTCCTGCCGGAACTGACAGGCAGCATCCGCGGCCAGCGAGCCCGGCGCGGTTTCGCCACGATGGTCAACCCCAGCGGGCAACTCAAGCGCCTCGCGGACGCCTGGGAACAAACCCCCAACGCCGACAACGCCAGGCATTACGGGACAGCCTTGTTGGATGCCGGGCGCTTCGAGGAAGCGGAAACCATCGTTGACCAGGCCCTATCCGGCCTTTTCAGCACCGAACCAAGCCTCATGTCGATCAAAGCGCGCCTCAGGTTCGAACGCGATGATGCTGCGGGCGCGGTCAAAGTGCTCGAATCCCTCCAACGGGCCAACCCAGAGTTTCGCTCACCTGACGGTCACCTTTTGCTGGCCCGGGCGCTGGCAGACGCCGGCGAGGTATCAAGGTCGCTGGAGGAATACCGCTCGGTCGTCAGCTACTACCCGGGGGTCGAAGCCCGGTACCGCTACGCGATGGCTCTGGATGAGGCCAACCGAAGCGACGAGGCCCGGCTGGAACTGGAGCAGATTCTGCAGGATGCACGCCTGGCGCCGGCCCACTTTCGTAAGGCACAGGCGAAGTGGCTGGGCAAGGTCAGGGCGGCGCTCAAATAGCCGCCCGGGCCTTGCGGATTCATTGCTTTAAGGGGGTGATTCTGGTATAAAGCCGTGCCCGTTCGGCAGGAGCCGGGGCAACGAAGCGCGATGAAACGGAAAGACTTCCGCTTCCGATTGCGCAAATACGCACACGCACCGCAACCGTCCGGTTGGGTGCCTCGCCGGCAAGGCGGGGTTTCCGGACAGGGTACGTGGAGGATTAACCCGGGAATTCAGCGTTTGTAAAAAGCGCTGCGTTCCTTATGTTTAAAGGTATTCAACATGGCAAACGTTACCATGCGCCAGATGCTCGAAGCTGGCGTGCACTTCGGCCACCAGACCCGTTACTGGAACCCCAAGATGGAACCGTTCATTTTCGGTTCTCGTGGCAAGATTCACATCATCAATCTGGAGCGCACACTGCCGCTCATGATCGATGCCCTCAATTACACAAGCAGCCTGGCCGCCAGGCGTGGCACGATCATTTTCGTGGGCACCAAGCGGGCCGCCGGCAAAGCGATCGCCGAAGAAGCCCAGCGTTGCAGCATGCCTTTCGTATCCCACCGCTGGCTGGGCGGCATGCTGACCAATTTCCGCACCATCCGGCAGTCTATCAAGCGCCTGAAAAGCCTTGAGAGCATGCAGGAAGATGGTGGCTTCCAGCACCTGGTGAAAAAGGAAGTACTGCAGCTGACACGTGAGCAGGAAAAGCTGGAACGCAGCCTTGGCGGCATCAAGGACATGAAGGGCTTGCCCGATGCCATGTTCGTGGTCGATGTCGATCACGAAGATATCGCCGTCAAGGAAGCCCGCAAGCTGGGTATTCCCGTGATTGCAGTCGTCGACACGAATTGTTCACCGGAAGGTATCGACTATGTCATCCCCGGCAACGACGACGCGATTCGCTCTATTCGCCTGTACGCGCAGCTGATGGCCGATGCGGTCCTCGAAGGCCGTGCGTCCGCCCCCCATGTTGATGTGACCGATGACGAGTTCGTGGAACTCGACGCCGACGGCAACCCGATCAAGAAGTCCGCGCGCAAGGCCGACAAGGACACCCGAAAGGCGGCCAAGAAGAAAGTCGCGCGCAAGGTCGTGGTGAAGAAGGCAGCACCGAAGGCGGTCGAGGCTGAAAAGGCCGACGCGGCTGAAACCAAAGCGGCAGCAGCCAAAGACGCAGCCTCCGTTGAGCCAGTGGCGGTCGAACCAGCAGCCGAGGAAGCCCCGGTAACTAAGGAAGCCCCGGTAACCGAGGAACCTGCAGCCCAGGCAGAAACCGCGACGAAGGCAGCGGCCGAAGCAGACGCGGAGCCTGAAGCGCCGGCCGAAAAGGCAGAAGCGGCTCCAGCGAAAAAGAAAGCAGCCAAGAAAAAGGCCGCCAAGAAAAAGGCCGCCAAGAAAAAGGCCGCCAAGAAAAAGGTCGCCAAGAAAAAGGCAGACGGAGAAGAGTAAGTCTTCCTGAACCAATGAAATACGGGCCTCGGAACGACGGGGCCCCGCACATGAAACAGTAGAGGTATATGCACATGGCAGTCACAGCTGCAATGGTGAAAGAACTGCGCGAGCGCACCGGCGCTGGCATGATGGAATGCAAAAAGGCCCTGGTGGAAGCTGGCGGCGACATGGAAACTGCAGTGGAAAATCTGCGCAAATCCGGCCTGGCCCAGGCAGACAAGAAAGCCAGCCGCGTGGCCGCGGAAGGCAAAATTGTCATGGCCTCGACGGGCGACGGCAGCGAAGCGGTCATGGTCGAGGTCAACTGCGAGACTGATTTCGTGGCGAAGGACGACAGCTTCAACGCCTTCGCCGATGCCGTTACCGCCAATGCCCTGTCCATGGGCGGGACCGATGTCGACACGTTGATGACTTCCGCGGTAGAGGGCGGCACGGTGGAACAGGCGCGCCAGGCGCTGGTGGCCAAGATTGGTGAAAACATCCAGGTGCGACGCGTCGTCCGGGTCAACGCCAACGGCACCTTGGGCCAGTATTTGCACGGCGGTCGGATTGGCGTAATCGTCGATCTCGAAGGAGGTGACGAGGAACTGGCCAAGGACCTGGCCATGCACGTGGCCGCGCTCAATCCCGAATTCGTTTCTCCGGACGACGTCCCGGCTGAGGTCGTGTCCAAAGAGAAGGCGATCCTGGTAGCCCAGGCCGCCGAGTCCGGCAAACCGCCCGAAATCGTCGAAAAGATGGTCAGCGGCCGGTTGAACAAGCACCTGTCTGAAATCACGCTCATGGGACAGCCCTTCGTCAAGGATTCCGACGTCACCGTTGGTAAGCTTCTGGGCAGCCGCAAGGCGCGGGTACTGGCTTTCTACCGCCTCGCGGTGGGCGAAGGCATCGAAAAGAAACAGGAAAATTTCGCCGACGAGGTTATGCAACAGGTTACGGGCGGTTAAACTACCCCCCGTGGATGAGCCCCGTTTCCGAAGAATTCTCCTGAAGCTCAGCGGCGAGGCGCTGCTGGGCGATGAAGACTATGGTATCGATCCGCGCATCATCGCGCGGATCGCCTCTGAAATAGCCGAAGTGACGCGCAATGGCGTCGAAATCGCCGTGGTCATTGGCGGTGGCAATATTTTTCGGGGTGCGGGACTCGCCCAATCTGGAATCGATCGCGTGACCGGCGATCACATGGGCATGCTGGCCACCGTGATGAACGCCCTGGCACTGCAGGACGCACTGGAACACGCAGACTGCAACGCCCGGGTCATGTCCGCGATCAGCATCCACGACGTGTGTGAAGACTACATCCGCCGCCGCGCCATCCGGCACCTGCAAAAAGGCCGGGTCGTCATCTGCGCAGGCGGAACAGGAAACCCCTTTTTCACCACCGACACCGCCGCGGCCCTCCGGGCCATCGAAATCGGCGCGGACGTACTGCTCAAGGCGACCAAGGTCGATGGTATTTATTCCGCCGACCCCAAGCTGGACGCATCGGCGGAGTTTTTCGACCAGGTCAGCTACGACGAAGTGATCGAAAAGAAACTCAAGGTCATGGATGCCAATGCCATCGTGCTCTGCCGCGACCAGGGGATGTCCATCCGCGTGTTTAACGTCTTCAATGAGGGCAACCTGCTGGGCCTGGTCAGGGGCGAATCGATCGGCTCAAAGGTCGGATAGCACCTTCACGCACCACGACCGCAGTCCGGCTCTCGGATTGCTGGTAGAATTCCCGGTTGTTTCCAAGTGCAAGAAAAACGGCTGCTGAGCGGCTGTTCCCATCAGGAGATTCAAATGCTGGAAGACATTAAAAGGGACACGCGGGTCAGGATGAGCAAGAGCCTCGAGGCACTTACGCGCGAACTAGCCAAGATCCGCACCGGGCGGGCCCACCCTAGCCTGCTGGAACACGTTCAGGTCGAATATTACGGTAGCATGGTTCCGATTTCGCAGGCCGCGAACGTAACGGTCGAAGATGCCCGCACCCTGGCCGTGACCGCCTGGGACAAGAACATGGTGCCCATCATCGAGAAGGCCATTCTCACTTCGGACCTCGGCCTGAATCCAAACACGGCGGGCAACGTAATCCGAATTCCACTGCCGCCCCTGACCGAGGAACGGCGCGTTGAGCTGGGCAAGATCGTTCACCACGAGGGTGAGAACGCCAAGATCGCCATCCGCAACATCCGCCGCGACGCCAACCATAACGTCAAGGAGTTGCTCAAGGAAAAGGAAATCTCCGAGGACGAAGATCGCCGTACTGAGCAGGATATTCAGCAAATTACGAATACCAACATTGAAAAGGTCGACGAAATCGTCGCAGTCAAAGAGCAAGAGCTCCTGGAGTTTTGATGCCCACTGTTCCGCATCACATTGCCATCGTCATGGATGGCAATGGGCGCTGGGCGGAGCAACGCAAGCGCCCCCGGAATATGGGACACAAGGCGGGCGTCAAGGCACTGAAAAGTACGGTCGAGCACTCCGCCAAGGCGGGCGTCAAAATCCTGACCGTTTTCGCCTTTTCCAGCGAAAACTGGCAACGGCCGCGGCAGGAAGTCACGCGCCTCATGGACCTGTTTCTTCGCGCGCTCGAAAAAGAAGTCAAGGCGCTGCACGAAAACGGTTTTCGTATCTGCTTTATCGGTGATCAGACCGCTTTTGCCGAAGAACTGCAAAACCGGATGCAAGAGGCCGCAGACATGACCGCTGACAACAAACGCGTGACGCTGAACGTGGCGGTCAACTACGGCGGGCGCTGGGACATCGTGCAAGCAGCCCGACGCCTCGCGGTAGCGGCCCAGGCCGGGCAATTCGATCCGACCGAACTCAGCGATGAAGTTTTTGCCGCACACCTGGCGACGGCAGGCCAGCCCGACCCCGATCTGCTGATTCGGACCGGCGGAGAGATGCGCATCAGCAACTTCCTGCTGTGGCAATCTGCCTATACCGAGTTTTACTTTACCCCGGTACTGTGGCCTGATTTCGACGCTGCCGAACTGGATCGGGCCATCGCCGCCTACCAGGTCCGCGAGCGGCGGTTTGGACGCACTGGCAGGCAACTCAGGGCCCCCAACGTTGCTTAAGACCCGCATCATCACGGCGCTGTGGCTGGCACCGCTGGCGTTCGCTCTCGTTTTCCTGTTGCCGGCCAGGGGGTTTTCGTTCGCGCTTGCCGGCTTGCTGCTGGTAGGCGCCTGGGAATTCCGACGCCTGGCGGGCCTGGGGCAAAGCCCGGCCGGCTGGGCGCTTCTGCTGGTGCAGGCTGGAATTTTCACCTGGCTGCAGATCGAACATGCCGCCTGGATGACTTCGGCCGGCCCCGTTCTCGGTTTCTTCTGCGGCGCCTGGCTGCTGATGTTCCTGCGTATGCCGGGTTACCGCGGCGAAGCCCGGCCGGATACCCTCTACCGGGTACTGAGTTTTGTCTGCGCGCTCATCGCATTGAGCGGTGCCTGGGTGGCACTGACCTGGCTGCGGCAACAGGAACAGGGATCATGGTGGATTCTTTCACTGCTGCTGATTATCTGGGCTGCCGATATCAGTGCCTACTTCACGGGCCGCGCCTTCGGGAAACGCAAACTCGCCCCTCACCTTAGCCCTGGCAAGACCGTTGCTGGCCTGGCTGGCGGACTGATGGCGGCAGCCATCGTGGGCTGGCTGGCGGTGACGTCCTTGCCAACGAACGCCTCCGGCGGCGCAAAATGGATTGCCATTTCTGCCCTGGTCGCGCTCGTTTCGGTCGGTGGTGATCTGTTTATCAGCCTGCATAAGCGCACCAGTGGATTCAAGGACTCCGGACATATATTTCCCGGTCACGGCGGCGTCCTCGACCGACTGGACAGCTTGCTGGCCGGCGCACCCTTTTTTGCGGCAGGCCTGCTTTGGCTGGCGGGAGCCTGAGCCTTGCCAGTCACCCGGCAGGGCATCACGATTCTCGGAGCGACCGGCTCAATCGGCCGCAGCACCCTTGACGTCGTCGATCGGCACCCCGATCGCTTCAAAGTCATCGCTCTGACCGCACACCGCAATGCAGAGTTGCTGGCAAAGCAATGCGCTCACCACGGCGCTCGTTTCGCTGTCATCTCGGACGCCTCCCGGCTCGAGAGCTTGCGCAAAGCGCTGGACTTACACGGATGCAAGGCACAACCAATGGCTGGCGAGGCGGCCCTGGAAGAGGTCGTGGCGCTCGAAGAGACCGAAACCGTCATGGCTGCCATTGTCGGGGCCGCCGGTTTGCGCCCTTCACTGAAAGCCGCACAAACCGGTAAACGCCTGCTACTGGCCAACAAGGAGTCCATGGTAATAGCGGGTGAACTGTTCGCCGCTGCTGCACAGGCATCGGGCACCCACGTGATCCCGGTCGACTCGGAGCACAACGCCCTGTTTCAGGCCTTGCCGGATGACTGCAAGCACGATCTGGACGGGGCTGGCGTCGAACGCCTGATCCTGACCGCCTCTGGCGGACCATTCCGGGAAGCCGGTATTGACGTGCTGGAACGGGTGACGCCCGAACAGGCCTGCGCCCACCCGAACTGGGACATGGGCCGCAAGATTTCGGTCGACTCCGCAACGCTCATGAACAAGGGACTGGAAGTGATCGAGGCCAGCTGGTTGTTCCGCGCGCGTCCCGACCAGATCGGGGTAGTCGTGCATCCACAGAGCATCGTGCACTCGCTGGTCGCCTATCGTGATGGCTCGGTGCTGGCGCAATTGGGTATGCCAGACATGCGCACACCCATCGCGCACGCCCTGGCCTGGCCGGACAGGATTGAATCAGGCGTGGAGCGACTCGATCTTGGCAAGATGCATCGACTTGAATTCTTCGAACCGGATCTGCAGCGGTTCCCGTGTCTGGACCTGGCCTTCTCAGCCCTGCGCGCGGGTGGCAGTGCAGCAGTCACATTGAACGCTGCCAATGAAGTTGCGGTCGAAGCCTTTTTGGCCGGGCAGATCCGGTTCATGGACATACCACGAGTGATTTCCGAAACGCTCGAAAAGGCGCCACGCGGAGCCGTGGTGGACCTCGAAGCGGTACTGAATTTCGACCAGGAGGCCAGAAGACTGGCCCGCAAGGAACTGGAAAAACATGATTGAATTTTTGGGATCCATCTGGTGGCTGCTCGTTGCACTGGGCTTGCTGATTACGTTTCACGAGTTTGGCCACTTCTGGGTCGCTCGCCGCCTCGGCGTCAAGGTGCTCAGGTTTTCGGTGGGTTTTGGCAGTGCCTTGTGGTCCCGTAAAGCAAAGGACGGAACGGAATACATGGTCGCCGCCATTCCCCTGGGCGGTTACGTCAAGATGCTGGACGAGCGCGAAGATGAAGTCGCGGCTGACGAAGTTGGGCAGGCCTTCAACCGCAAGCCGGTCACACACCGCATCGCGATCGTTGCCGCCGGGCCACTCTTCAACCTGGTGTTTGCGGTCGCCGCTTTCTGGTTGATGTTTATGTTCGGCATTCCGGAATCCCGGCCAATCGTGGGCGAAGTCAGCGGCATCGCGGCGGCGGCTGGCATCCACCCGGAAGATGAAATCATTTCGCTGGATGGCGAGCGGACCCTGACCTGGTCACACGCAACCCTGGCATTGGTGACCCATGCCCTGGACCGTGACCAGGTCCGCGTCCTGCTGGAGGATGCGGACGGGCGCCAGAAAGATATACTGCTCGATCTTCGCCAACTGGACCCGGCATTCTCCGAAGAGCGCACTCTGGAGTTCATCGGGCTCGAACGCTGGCGCGCGATCATTCCGGCCATCGTCGCACAAGTCACCGACGACAGCCCCGCTCAACGGGCCGGCCTGCAACCCGGCGATCGCTTTCTGAGCATCAATGGCGAGGAGATACCGGACTGGTCCTGGGTCGGTTTCCTGGTGCAGAAACACGGCGCAGACGGCCAGACCATCAGGCTGACCATGGACCGCAACGGCGAGGCCCTGGAGTTCGAGATCACCCCGGCCGAAGAGAAGACAGGAACCTTCAGCACGCGGCTGGTGCTGGGAGTGAGCAATGCAGGCGCTGATGACAAGACCCGGGCAGCCATCGAACGGGCCTACATGGTCCTGCGGCACGGCCCGGTTGAAAGCGTTAGCGCGGCATTTGGCGAAACCTGGAGGCTGGCCAGCTCGACACTGGGAATGCTCGGACGGATGCTCACCGGCAGCGCCTCGGTGAAAAACCTCTCGGGACCAATTTCCATCGCCCAGTTTGCCAATGACTCGGCCAACGCCGGCCTGTCCTATTTTCTGTTCTTCCTGGGACTGATCAGCCTGAGCCTGGGAATTTTGAACCTGCTGCCCATTCCGGTACTGGATGGCGGTCACCTGCTCTATTACCTGATAGAATTGGTCAAAGGCAGCCCGGTCTCCGATAAGGTACAGCTTACCGGCCAATATGTTGGCCTGGCGGCCTTGTTCGGCCTGATGAGCCTGGCGATGATTAACGACATTTTACGGCTGGTCGGGTAGACTGCGGGCCCCGAAAAAGCCAACGAAAGAAACGGACCCTGATGACAAGATTTCTGGCCATCCTCCTGGGCTGCATGGTTTCAGGCGCCACTCTGGCGCTGGAGCCGTTTACCATTTCCGACATCCGTATCGAGGGCTTGCAACGCATTTCAGAAGGCACGGTGTACAGCTACCTGCCCCTGGACACGGGCGACGTGCTGACCTCGACCAATGCCCGCTCCGCGATCCGGGAGTTGCACAGAACAGGTTTCTTCGACGACATCAGTCTGAGTCGTGAAGGTTCGATCCTGGTCATCACGATTCGCGAGCGGCCCGCCATCGCGACCGTGTCGTTGAGCGGCAACAAGGCCATCAAGGACGACGACATGCTGGCCGTGCTGGCCGACATCGGCCTTGCCGAGGGCGAAGTCTACGCGCCCCAGGCACTGGACCGAATTAAGCAGGAACTCATTAATCAGTACTACAACCAGGGGCGATACGCGGTGACGGTCGACACCCGCGTGACGCAACTCGATCGGAACCGGGTGCGCATCGCCATCGTCATCGACGAAGGCAAAACGGCCAAGATCAAGCACATCAATGTCGTCGGCAATACCCTGTTCACGGACAAGGAAATTCGTGAAGATTTCGAATCCGGAATTCCACCATTCTGGAAGTTCTGGGCCAAGGACGACCAGTATTCACGTGAGAAACTCTCGGGCGATCTCGAGAAAATTCGTTCCTATTACCAGGACCGCGGCTACATCGATGCCAGCGTCGAATCGACCCAGGTATCCATCAGCCCCGACAAGCAGAGCATATTCATTACCGCCAACGTGACCGAAGGCGAGCAGTTCAGCATCAACGAGGTGCAAGTCACCGGCGATCTGGTTGTCAGCGAGGCAACCCTGCGACGCCTGATCCTGGTGCAACCGGAAGAAGTGTTTTCGCGCAAGAAAATGGAACAGAGCGTGGAGAACATCACCGCACTGCTGGCCAACATTGGCTACGCCTTCGCCAACGTCAACCCCATTCCGCAGATCAACCGCGATAACCTGACCGTTGACCTCAATTTCTACGTTGATCCAGGCAAACGCGTCTACATCCGCCGCATCGCCTTCGTTGGCAACACCTCGAGCAAGGATGAGGTGCTGCGTCGTGAAATGCGCCAGTTCGAAGGCGCCTGGTTCTCACAGGCTGCCATCGACCGATCCAAGGTTCGTATGCAGCGTCTGACTTACTTCGACACGGTGGAGATCGAGACTCCTCCCGTGCCGGGCACCGATGACCAGGTCGACGTGGTGGTCACGGTGGTGGAACGGCCCGCCGGTAGTTTCTCGGTCGGACTGGGTTATTCGGGCATTCAGGGCCTGATCTACTCGATGAGCCTGCAGCAGGACAACTTCCTGGGCACCGGTAAACGGGTCGGTGTCGGTATCTCCTACAGTGACATCATCAAAAGCATCAACCTGTCCTACGAGAACCCCTACTGGACCGACGACGGCGTCAGCCGCGGCTTCTACCTGCGCTACCAGGAGTATGACCAGGGCGCCGCCAACATTTCAGCCTTCACCAGTAGCGAAGCAGCCGGCGGCATGAGTATCGGCGCCCCGATAACGGAACTCGATTACGTGCGTGGCTCACTTGGTGTGCGGTTCACCGATCTCAACATCGGCCAGTTCGTAGTCGAACGCGAGTTCCCCAACCCGGAACCGCCACCGGATACGATTTGTACGGACTTCAACGGGAACGGAATCTGCCCGGAAGCACCGTATTTCATTCCCACCGCCTTCGATCCGCTGTCGCACTCGCTGGACTTCAACGGTGACGGTGTCATCAGCAACGATGAGCGGGAGTTCAACACTTTCGACATTTCCCTGAGCTGGTCCCGTGACAGCCGCAACCATTTTCTCAACCCGACCATCGGTTCCAGGCAGACCCTGTCGCTCGAAGCGTCTCTACCCGGAAGTACGCGGCAGTTCTACAAGCTGAACTACCGTTACGCCAAGTACGTCCCGATCTGGCGCGACCTGACCTTCTCGTACCATGGCAACATCGGGTACGGCGATGCCTACGACAGCTACGACAAGGATTCGCTGGCCACGCCCGTCGATACGGAAATCCAGCCTGGTGCACGGACCTCCTGCCTGCAGGAAGAAATCATGGACCTGGACCGGGGGCTGCCATTTTACGAGCACTTCTATGGCGGCGGCGTTCGTGACATCCGTGGTTTCGACGACAATACACTAGGCCCCAAGGACCCCTATTGCCGCTCACTGGGTGGTGACCTGAAAGTGTCCGGCGGCGTGGAAGTGGCCATACCCACACCCTTCACAGAAGGTTCAGGCTCACGAATCGCGCTGTTCGTCGATGTCGGCAACGTCTATCGCGACCTGAATTCGTTCGATGCCAGCCTGTTTCGCGCCTCGGCCGGCGTTTCGGTGACCTGGCAGGCACCGGTTGGCCCCATCATCATGAACTTCGCTTACCCGCTGAAAGAGTTCAAGGGTGATCGCACCGAGACGATCCAATTCTCCTTCGGAACGACGTTTTAAGGTTACCGGGGACGGTCAAAATCCTCCCCGGCAACCGAAAATCCAACCTGCAAAGCAGCGCGTAAATATCAGAAATATTGGCTGATTCACTTCATCCGACAGCCAACCTGAGTGTACAATTAGCCCCATGCCCCTGATCATGCGCACATTGCTGCTCCTGGTCCTGATCGCTGTCGCCTCGACGTCGGTCAGTGCTCAGCAATTGCGTATCGGTTATGTCGATATGAAGCAGGTGCTCGACAACGCCCCGCAAGTCCTGGCAGGGCGTGAAAAACTGGATCAGGAATTCCGGCCACGAAACGATGCGATCATGGTCGAGGAAGAGCGCGCCAATACTCTGGAACAGCGCCTGGCCCAGGGCGATCTCGATGAAGAAGCCAAGTTCCGTCTGGAGCGCGAAGTCCGGGAATTGCAGCGCAGCGTCAACCGCCAGCGCGAGGACCTCCGGGATGAGCTGTCTTTCCGCCGCACCGAGGAGGTTCAGCGGCTGGAAGACCAGATCAATATTGCAGTGCAGGAGATCGCCCGCAACAACGGCTATGACCTGATCTTGTCCAGCCCGGTCGTCTATGCCGACCAGTCCCTGGATATCACCAGTCTCATCCTGCAGCAGTTGCAAATCGAATTCGAAGCCGATCAACAGGAACTGTTGTTACCTTGAGCCGTTCACGGCCGAAGTAACGGATGGGGATGATCGACAAGACGCCCACTCACCGCTTCACGCTCGCGGACCTGGCCCAGCGTTTTGGCCTGGAACTTCATGGCGACGGCGCACAGGAAGTCCACAGTGTCGGCACCCTGGTCTCGGCTGATCCGAGCCAGGTCAGCTTCCTGGCCAACCCCGCGTATCAAAAACAACTGATAACGACCCGCGCCGGTGCGGTGATCCTTCGGGAAGATGAACGGGAGAACTGCCCGGTTAATAGCCTGGTGGCGGCCGACCCCTATCTCGCCTACGCCCGGATAGCGGCCTTGTTCGATCTCCGCCCTGCGACTGCGAGTGGCATCCACCCCTCCGCCGTCATCGATCCCGAAGCGCAGATCGGTCAGGACGTCGCCATCGGGCCGAATGCCGTAATCGGTGCTCGTACCGTCATCGGTGACGCCTGCACCATCGGTCCCGGCTGCGTGATCGCCGCCGACGTCACGATCGGAGAAGCCTGCCACCTGGGCGCGAATGTCACATTGATGGACGGCATCGAACTGGGTCGGCGCGTTACGATTCACCCAGGCGCCGTGATTGGCGCCGACGGCTTTGGTATCGCCTTTGCCGGGGATCACTGGGAAAAAGTCCCGCAACTCGGTAGCGTGGTGATCGGGGACGATTGCGAAATCGGCGCCAACACCACGATCGATCGTGGTGCGCTGGAAGACACCGTACTGGAAGAAGACGTGCGGGTGGATAACCTGGTGCAGATTGCGCATAACGTACGCATCGGAGCCCACACGGCCATTGCGGGCGCCACCGGCATCGCCGGCAGTGCCCGCATCGGGCGGTACTGCCTGCTGGGTGGTTCGAGCGGCGTTTCCGGCCACGTGGAAATCGCCGACCGGGTGACAGTGGCGGCGTGCAGCACTGTTTTCCGGTCTATCAAGGAACCGGGCGGCACCTGGAGCGGTTCTATCCCGGCCCGTCCCATCCGTGACTGGCAACGAAGCCTGGCGCAACTCAACCGGATCGATCGTCTGCTCGATCGAATCCGGAGACTGGAAAACAAAAACAGGAAACTCTCAGAACATGAGTGATCAGCAACTCACGCCCATTGAAGTGCAGGACATCATGAAGATGCTGCCGCACAGGTATCCCTTTCAACTGATCGATCGGGTCGTGTCCTACCAATTGGAACCGGAAAAAACGCTCACGGCCATCAAGAACGTGACCATCAACGAGCCGTTCTTCCAGGGCCACTTCCCAGGCTCGCCGGTCATGCCCGGCGTCCTGATCATTGAGGCGCTGGCTCAGGCTTCCGGAGTACTGGCTTACCTGGCCAAGTCGGCCGACAAACTGGATTCGGGTTTGTACTACCTGGTCAAGATCGACAAGGCCCGCTTCAGCAAGACGGTCACGCCAGGCGACCAGGTGATACTGGAAGTAAACCAGAAGCGCCTGCTGCGAAACATGGGACTGTACGAATGCCGGGCGCTGGTCGATGGCAAGGTCGTCGCCCGTGCCGAAATCCTCTGCGCAGGTAAGGCCGGAACGTGAGCATTCATTCCACGGCCCTGGTCGACCCCAAGGCCGAAGTGGCCGAAGGAGTCAGTATCGGCGCTTATTCCGTTGTCGGACCCCATGTAAAAGTCGGCGCCGGCACCAGCATCGGCCCGCATGTCGTTTTGACCGGGCACACGACCATCGGCAACGATAACCGAATTTTTCAGTTCTCCTCGCTAGGCGAGATCCCGCAAGACAAAAAGTATGCCGGCGAGGATACACAACTGATTATTGGCGATGGCAACACCATCCGCGAATTCTGCACCTTCAATACCGGAACCATTCAGGCAGATGGTGTCACCCGCATCGGTGATGACAACTGGATCATGGCGTACGTGCACATTGCCCACGACTGCATCATCGGCAACCACACGATCATGGCCAACAATGCCGCCCTGGCCGGCCACGTCACCGTGGGCGATCACGCCATACTCGGCGGCTTCGCACTGATTCACCAGTTTTGTGAAATCGGTGAACATGCCTTCGTATCATTCGCCAGCCATGTAAACCAGAGCATTCCACCGTACGTCACGGTGGCCGGCGAAAAAGCCAGCGTCAAGGGAATCAATACCGAGGGCTTGAAGCGGCGCGGATTCTCACCGGAACAGGTACAAAACGTTCGCCGTGCCTACCGCACGCTATACCGGTCGGGCCTGACCCTGGACGAGGCTCGCGACGCCCTGGGTGAAATGGCGGAACAGGCCAGTGAAATCCGGCTGCTGGTGGATTTCCTGAGTCATGTCGAGCGCGGCATCATCCGCTGAAACTACAGCACGTGCCCGGCCAGACCGGCCTGGGCCCGTGATTGCGCTGGTGGCTGGCGAAGCCTCCGGAGATCAACTCGGCGCGGCACTGATCAGCGCGCTCAAAAAACTGCACCCGGGGGCCCGTTTTGTGGGCATCGGCGGACCGAACATGGCCGCAGCCGGCATGGATTGCTGGCGCTCTTCGAACGAACTGGCGGTCATGGGATTGTTCGAGGTCCTGGGCCACCTGCCCCGCTTGCTGAAACTGCGCCGTTGGCTGGTTGACCGCCTGCGGGCGGAAAGACCGGATATTCTGGTCGGCATCGATGCCCCCGATTTCAACCTCGGTCTTGAAAAACGTCTGCGCGCGGCGGGCATCAAGGCCGTGCATTATGTCAGCCCTACTGTCTGGGCCTGGCGCAGCGGGCGCGTACGAAAAATCGCGCGCTCCACCGACATGGTGTTATGCCTGTTTCCTTTCGAGCCGGCCTTCTACGCCGAACACGGCGTCGCCGCCCACTACACGGGCCACCCGATGGCCGATGACATCCCCGACCACTGCGACAGGGCTTCGGCCAGGCGGGAGTTGGCATTGCCGGAGGACCGAACATGCGTGGCGTTGCTCCCAGGCAGCCGGCAGGGCGAGGTCAGCCGGCTGGCGCAACCCATGATTGAAAGCGCCAGGCGGCTTCAGCAGCGGTTTCCCGATGTCCATTTCGTAGCGCCGATGGCGAACCCGGCGGCGCGTGGCCAGTTCGAAATCGCCCTGGCGACAGTCCCCGACCTGCCCCTGACGCTGACCGACGGACAAGCCCGTCAGGCCATCGCAGCGGCGGACGTCGTGGTCTGCGCTTCGGGTACTGCAGCCCTGGAAACGATGCTGGTCAATCGACCCATGGTGGTGGTCTACCGGTTGAGCGCCATGACTTTCTGGGTCGGTAAGTTATTTCGACTATTGAAAAGCCGGTTTTTTTCCCTGCCCAATATCCTGGCGAACGAAGCCCTGGTGCCGGAATTGCTGCAGAATGAAGCAACACCGGATCGCATCGCCCGGGAGACGGCGCGATGGCTGGAGGAAAATGAGCGAACCCGGTCCGTGCTCGCCCGATTCGCGGAGCTGCACACACAATTACGTCGCGATGCGGCGCAGTCGGCGGCGTCCTGCATCACTGGACTCGTCCAGTCACGTACAGATTCGAATAGCGGCAACTTGCCTGAGGATTGACAACTTGAACCTGGCGCACATCACGGGCACTCACCACCTTGTTGCAGGCATCGATGAAGCCGGGCGGGGCCCATTGGCGGGCCCGGTGGTGGTAGCGGCCGTGATCTTGCCGCCGGACCATGGCCTGGCGGGCCTGGATGACTCCAAGCGTCTGAGCGCTGCGACCCGGGAAAGCTTCTTCGGGCGCATAGGCAAGGTGGCTGAGGCCTGGGCTATCGAAGTCGTCGAGGTTGAAGAGATCGACCGGATCAACATCCTGAGGGCAACCTTCAAGGGTATGCAGAGGGCGCTTTCCAGGCTGGAACCAGTGCCCACCCTGACTCTGATCGACGGCAACCGGGCCCCGGAGCTGCCGGGCGAAGTTCACACCATTGTGCAAGGCGACCACTGGGTCCCGGCCATTTCGGCTGCATCCATCCTGGCCAAAGTCACACGCGATCGACTGATGCTCGACTACCACCGGGAATACCCGCATTACGGGTTTGATCGTCACAAGGGTTACCCGACGGCGGACCACTTGCGCTTGCTGAAAAAACATGGTCCCTGCCCGATTCACCGGCGCAGCTTCGCACCCGTGCGGGAATTGTTGGAACCCAGCCTTTTCTGAGCCCGGTTACAGGCTGAATCAACCCGTCGAAAACACCGCCGGGCAATCGTCCATCACTTCGCTCGCCGAGACCCGACTCACCACCGCCATCGGCGGCCCTTTTTGTAGCCAGGCAGCCAGTTGGTCAATGGCCCGGGGCGCCCCAAAAGCGAGCACCTCCACACTGCCATCGGGGAGATTGAGCGCGTGACCTGTCAATCCCAGCCGCACCGCCTGCTGACGGGTCGACTCGCGAAACCAGACACCCTGCACCTTGCCCTCAATCCGAAAGCGGCGCCCTTCACTCAAGGTTGCACCGATGCTTCGATGAAAGCTTCCAAAGATGCCCGCGTCACCGGCCCAGCGAAACCCTTGAGCGCATGACCACGGGGATCCAGCACGATGGTGGTCGGCAAGACGCGCGGCGCGCCAAACGGCTGGGGTGGATTGAACACATCGACCAGCAATATCGGATAGCTGATGTGAAACTCCTCCAGGAACGTTTCGAAATCGGCTGGCTCAGCTTCTTCGTAAGCCAGTCCCAACACGATGACGTCGCTTCTGGAGTCATGCAGTTCGGACAATTCGGGAATTTCTTCCCGGCAGGGCGCACACCAGGTAGCCCAGTAATTGAGAATCACCCAGTGGCCGCGCAAGTCAGCAAGGCTGACCGACTCGCCCTTCAGGGCGGGCAAGCTCAAGTCCAGCGGGTAATCGGTCTCATAGGGCGATGCGAGAACGAGCGCGCTGGCAAGGCTGCACAGCAGACAGATTGTCCAGTGGGTGAACTTCATGAACTTGCCTCGGCATACAGGCTCTTGAGCGAGCGGTTGAGATCCAGGCTATCCGAACCCAGCACGCGCAGAAACGCGGCGTCCCAATCACTGCTGGTGGGTAATTCCGGCTGCCGCTGCAATGGCAGGTGAAAATGCCCGGCACGGTACAAATCCAGCAAGGTGAAGTGATCGAGATCCCTGGTCAGAAGCCAGTTTGACTGCTGGTCCTGGGTAACAATGTCTGCCTCGATGAAAATCTCCAGCAGGCGCTGCAGCAGGCTGCCCGGAACCCCTGACTCCGCCTCAGACAGTGCTTCAACAGACAAGGTCCCACCTCCCTGTTGCGCTTCCCACAAATGCCCCAGCAGGCGATAGGCCAGGAGCAGTTCCCACTCCCACGGCCAGCGCCAGTCACCACCCCGATCAAGAAAGGTGGTCAGCGAAGCAGCCAGGGATGCACCGAGCAGGGTCACCGCCCAGGCCAGGTACAGCCAGAGCAGAAAAATGGGGATGGTCGCCAGCGTGCCATAAATGACGTTGAAGCTGGCGCGCGCCACGAACCAGACGAAACCGGTCTTGGCGATCGTGAACAGCAGTGTCGACAGGAACGCGCCTGTTGCCGCATGCCGGAACCGTACCCGGCGATTGGGTACCAGGGTGAACACCAGGCAAAACGCCAGCCAGGTCAATACGAAAATACCGAATGAGTGCCACCCGCTACCGCTCGCCTGACCGCCATCCACCCAATCGAACAATGGCTTGGCACTGAGCGCAGTGGCCACACCCAGTGTAATCGGGCCCAAGGTCAGGACCGCCCAGTACATCACGATGCGGTTGATCAGGCTGCGCTGTACCGGAACCCGCCAGACGCGGTTGAAGGCCTGTTCGATGCGCATCATCAGCAACAGGGCCGAAAGAATCAGAAAAAATGTGCCGGGCAGGGTCAACCCGCTGACGCTGGCCAGGAAACCGCTCAGGTAAGCCTCGACCTGGGTTCCGGCTGCTGGGACGAAATTCTCGAACACGAACGACTGCAGATCGTCAGCCCAGCGGTCGAATACGGGAAATGCAGAAGCCACGCCGAAAACCACAGCCAGCAACGGCACCAGCGACAACAAGCTGGTGTACCCCAATGAGGCAGCCTCCTCAAAACAGCGGTCCTGCTTGAAGTGGCGCCACATGTGGGCTGCCAGACGACGCGTTCGTTCCACTGAAGTTGGCACGTCCAGAGCGTTCAAGACTGTCTCCCATGAATGGTATTCACACTTTATCACGCTGCAAGGCATGCTTTTCATGCCCCAGGGGTTCCTGGCCAACCTGATACTTTTAACAGTATGAAATCACTGCGCAACGAATTATCGTAGTAGATCATCGGGTTAACCAATCCAGTTCAACCCGATCGCGCCTTGTTCATTTTACTTCTAAAAATGAACGTGCTTCGCACAATGGTTTCAGGGAACGGGACCCACACACGCACAGGGGACAGGTGTGCCGGGCTCAGTTCACTCTGACGGCCGTCACACTGATCTTTTTTTCCAGGGACACTCAGGCCAGGGCAGGAAGGCCCGCCGGAGCTTGCAGGTTCGCTGGAAAAAACCAACATGACGAGGGGATGAGAACAGTGGCAAAGATTCTGATCGTAGACGACTCGGCGTTCACCCGGAACCTGATCGGGCGAATCCTGCAGCGTGGCGGCCACGAGGTGATTGGCGCCGCCAGTGATGGTTACGAGGCCCTGGACCTGTTCAAATCCCTGCGGCCCGAACTGGTCACGCTGGACTACCTGATGCCCGACATGAGTGGAGAAGCAGTACTGGGTGAAATCATGGACCTTGACCCCAAGGCGAGGGTCATCATGATTTCCGGCAGTGGAGATCACACCGTGGGTGAGCGGGCACTCGAAAAAGGTGCTCAGTTTTACCTGGAGAAACCGGACGTCCAACGGGACATTTTGCGAGTAATAGATCAGGTGCTGGACGCCTGACAAGCGATCCCAACTCGCTGCCAGTTTACTTCACGAGGCTCACAATAATGATCAATCAAGAACAAGGCCTGACCGAAAGACAGATCAACACATTCATCAGTTTCTTGCTGGATGGCACGGACAAGGCCATCGTCGCCCTCGAGAATGTTTTCGGGTTGGATATCGAAAGTTCGGATTCGGACATCGAAATTGCGCCGGCGGCAGGCAGCCAGTTCCTGCAGCGACTGGGCGCGAAAAAACTCTACGCGGTGACTTCGAACATGACGGGCGACTTTGAAGGCAGCATCACATTGCTGATGCGGTCCTCCGATTTCGATTACCTCGGCACTGCCATGAAGCCCATTTTGAACCTGTTGTTCCTGTCGGACCCGGACAGCGACCTCGCGTCGCTGGAACTTGAAAAGCCGGACTGGTTGCAGCCCGATGTGAACCCCACACCGCAGGATGAGAAGTACCACTCGCAGATGATGGATCTGCTGGCCGAAATGGGCAACGTCCTGATCGGAATGTATATCAAGGCGATTTACCAGATTTTCCATCTCACCATCGATCATACGATTCCACAGGCCAAGGAAGACCCCGAGCAGAAACTATTCAGCGATATCAGGTTTTCACCACCCACCGACGCACCGAACCTGGTGATCGAAAATGAGTTCTTCATCAACGAAAATCCGTTTAAAATCTGGTGCCTGATTTCTCCAAATCACCAGTCATTCCAGCAACTGCTGAACGTGACCCGGCACTGAATAATTCCATCAAACGGAGGTTATCACCCTTGGCCGTCAGTATTCTGCACAATCCACGATGCTCAAAGTCGCGCGCCACACTGCAGCTTCTGCAGGACCGCGGTGTAGAGCCCGAAATCATTCTTTACCTGGACAACCCGCCCGACGCCCATCAGCTTGAAAAGATCCTGGCAGCACTGGGCCTCAGCCCGAGGGAATTGATGCGGAAGGGCGAACAGGAGTACCGCGAGTTGGGTCTGGATAACCCCGCCCTGAAAAACTCGGACCTGGTCGCAGCCATGGTCGCCACCCCCAGGCTGATCGAGCGGCCCATCGTCATCGCCAACGGAAAGGCGGCAGTGGGCAGACCGCCGGAGTCGGTGCTGGACATTCTTTGATGCCGCGGTTTTTGCGTGGTGCCTACCTGGCCCTCACGGCCTGGCAGTTAGTCTGGTTCGCCCTGTTGCCGCCACCAACCGGCGCCCAGCTACCGTGGTTGGCCGCTGTGGCCATCACACCGTTGCTGTTGACCCTGCGCGGTGTCTTGGCACTCCGGCCGCGCACCTTGGGCTGGATTCCTTACCTGCTGATCCCTTATTTCCTGGTGGCAGTCACAGAAGCCTGGAGTAATCCGCCGCAGCGGCTGCCAGCACTGGTACAACTGGTCCTGGTAACTTCATGCGTCGTGGCGATCGGGTCGCTCAACCGCTCTCCGACACAGAGGCGGAAGGCTCCGTAAGCTCCTGCAATGCTGGGGTCTCCAAAGTCTCTGGCGCCTCCGAGGGATCCCCTGTTTCCGGTGTCTCTGGTGCAGCCAGAAAATAAGTCCGGTAGACCTGATCCAGCCGCATCAGTGCATGTGCCAGGCCAATCGCCACGGACCCGGTCCGCAAACGGGCTTCGGGCTGCTCGCGCCACGCTGCCTGCAGGGACTCCAACCGCCTCAAACCTGTTTCACTGATACTGTTGACCGGCACGTTGTCCTGGCGGAAACGTGCCAGCACGTTTTCATCCAATAACCCTGCCTGCCCGGCCACGGCGCTGCGAACGGCGTCGGAATCAAGCAGGGATTGCGGATAAAACAGCATCGCCAGCATCCGGATCAGTCCCTTTTGCGTGGAAAGGTCCTGCAGTTGCTGGTAAGCCGCAGCGGCACTGCCTTCCGCCCCGCCATGCATGAGGCCCTGGTACACGGACACCTGCTCCTGGCGGTATAACGACTGCAGGTGCTCAGTCACCGAGGGACCTATATCAGGCGGCGTAACCGGCCCCAGCGGCTCCACGCCCAGCCCTGTAATGAACCAGTCGCGCCACTCGGCCCCTCGATCCCAATTAAGCGACAACAGCCGCGAGGGCAACATTCTCGGCGCCGCCAGGTAAGTCAACCGGTTGGGCACCACGCCACCACGCCGGTTTTTCATAGGAGTGACGATGCGCGACCCCACCCACTCCATGGGACAACTGTCTGACAGCACTTCTTCCTTGGCAGCGGCGAACAGGTAGTGGTATTCATCCGGGCTGGTGAACCGAAAACCGAAAACATCGCTGGCTTGTCCATCCACCACGAACCGACCCTTGAGATCGAAGGCAAAACGGCCATGGTAATTGGCCACATTGGTGTCATCGGGACGCACCGGCTCAGCACGCCGATCGACCCACTCCATGTGCTCATAGCACAACTGCACTTCGCCCATACCCGACTGGTCAGCCACGAGATAGGTTTCCGGGAACAGCCCCAGCAGCGCCCGCGTCGTACTGAGCGAGCCCGTCATTTCACATGCCTGTTCCACGTCACAGGGCCCGATCATCAAATCATCGGGACGATAGGTGGTCTCCTGGGCGCCATCTAATTCGAGTGCGATATCCGAACCCGGCGCCAGCGCCTGATCACGAAAGGCCTGTATGGATTCACCGAGACTGTTCCTGAGGCCTGTCAACGCCGCACGATAATCGGCCAGGCTGCGTGACACCGGGTCGTTCAGACTGGCTCCGGAGCCCGAAAAACAGTCGACCTGCGAAGACAGAGTCGCGAGCAGTTCCAGCCCGATCGCTTGCATCCTGACCAGGCGCGCTTCATTCGCTTCGGTCTGAAAATAAACCGGCGACTGCTCTGCGAGCCAGGTCAGCAGCGAGGCGAGCATCGACCACTCGAGCGGATTGGGCAACGGGCTGGCTGGCGGCGAACACGCCGTCGAATACCGTTCGTGCAAATAACCCATTCCGTAATTGATCCGTTGCATGGAGGTCACCGACACCTCCCGCTGCAACTGGGCGGGGCCGAACGGGCCGCTGGGATCCCCGGCGAGGCCGGGCGCCACGGCCTCGGTTTCGGCCAGGCGGACCAGGCTGGATTGGCAATCATCGAACAATTCTCGGGTGATTGCCGGGTGGCCTTCCTCGCCGCTGCGCGCCATCATGCCGATGCACGTCTCTATGCTTCCGGCGATGGTATCGCGGACTGGCAGATCGAAATAGTATTCAATATCGGGAACCAGCAAGGCCAGTTGGGCGACGGCATCCGCCAGTTCCGCGACCAGTGGCGCTGCCGGGCTGGCCGGTGGTCCGGCGGCGCGGTTCAGAGCAACGTCATAGGCGGAAGCCAGAGCCGAATTGATGCGCGGATCGACCGCGGCAAATCTACGCGCGTAGGCTTCCGACAAGGCCGGCAGGTGGCCGGTCAGCCAAACAGCCACGGATGAAACCTGCTCTTCATCAGCGGGAAGCAGGCTGGCCACCACGGCCAAAAGCCCCTCCACGAACGCCGTGTAGTGCTGCTCGTGAAGACCATCAATCAGGCTGGCCAAGCGCAGGTAGGCAGTGGCGTCACGCGCCTCATCGGCGCTAAGGCCGGGCAATCGTTCGAGCAGCAATGAGCGCACTACGAACAGACGCCGTGGGTCGGGCGGTCCGGTGCTGACAGCGTCTTCCGCCAGCGCGGACATCATTTCAGTGACTTCTCGCTGTTCCGCATCAACTGCGGGTGCCAACTCCAGTTCCGCGTTTTCCAGCCACGGTTGAACGCGCGTCACCAGGGCATTTCGCAGTTTCTCATCTGATGCAGCCTGTTGCTGTAGAGCCGACCACCGCACAGTCGATTCGGCTTCTAGTCGCCACAGCAACTCCGGCAAAACTGAGGCCGCCAGCCGTTCATCCTGGCGTTGAAAAACCGTGTGCAGCGTTGCCTCCAGGCTCGGGCCATCCGGCGCCAGCCAGTTTCCGACCGGCAACCCCTGCTGAACCAGTTTCTGGTTCATCTGCCAGGCGGCAGGATCGAGTACGCCACTGCGCGCCCGGACCGGGCCGATGTGTGTTTGCAGACGATCCAGCCAGGCCAGATCCTGCAGCATGCTCTCGGGCGCCAGGCTCCCCTCACCCATGATCACTCGTTGCTGGTAGCGCAGGATAACCGCCAACTCCAGCAAGGTCTGGGTTCGGGTCTCGGGTATGGCCAGGCGAGCCGCCAGAACCGGAGTATCAGGCAGTTCTTCCTGCGCGGGCAAACCCGTCGGCACGATCAACATGAATGTCAGAGCGGCGATCACATGAACCCTGGTGTACTGGAATGAGAAGTTTTGCATCGGTTTGGATGACTGTCCCGGTCCTGAATTGAGTCTGGCAGGCTATACTAACCGACTGGTCATCAGGCTAAAACAAGTCGGCTCAGACGCCACGATGACCCTGACCGCTTCGCGACCACTCCGGGACACCTTGGATGCTAGAAAAATTACTCATCATTAGCACCGGCGGCACCATCGACAAACTATATTTCGATGACAAAAGCGACTACCAGATTGGAGAACCGCAGATCGGCGAGACTCTGAAACAGATGGGTGTCGGTTTCGAGTTCGAGATTGACTCGTTGATGCGCAAGGACAGCCTGCACTTGACGGAAAAAGATCGGATCATGATCCGTGAGGCAGTGGTCCGTTCCACGGCCCGGCATATCATTATCACGCACGGCACCGACACCATGGTGGAAACAGCCCAGGAACTGAAGAACATCCCCGGCAAGACCATAGTGCTTACCGGCGCGCTCAATCCGGCTCGATTTCGTGACTCGGATGCGGTTTTCAATATTGGCTGCGCGGTTGGCGCCGTCCAGGGCCTTCCCGAAGGTGTATGGATTGCCATGAACGGCCGAATCTGGGACCCAAGCCATGTGCGGAAGAACAGCGCTAAGAATCGCTTCGAAGCCTGTTGAATACCTTCAGACCAGGGTAACCGCGTGAATCAAAACGCCCACTAACCCGCCCACGAGTGTTCCATTGATACGGATGAACTGAAGGTCCCGGCCAATGGCGAGTTCGACCCGACGGCTGGTATCCCTGCCGTCCCATGAACGCACCGTGTCACTGATCAGGCTGGCGATCTGCGTGCGATTTCGATCAACGAGCAATACCATGGTTTCTGTCAGCCATCCGTTGATCCAGGCCTGCATGGCCTCGTCACGGCCGAGTTCATCCGCCAGTCCATCCACCCACTGTCCCACTTGTGCACGGACGGCAGAATCCGGCTGATCAAGGTCGGTTTCCAGGCGCTGGGCCAGTTCCTGCCAGATGCCGTACAGGTAGTCCTGCAGAGCTTCGTTTTCAAGCAATTGCTGCTTCAGGCGGTGACCCATCCGCCGATGTTCCGGTGAGGTCCGCAAATTCCCGGCGAGGTTTTCCAGCCAGTCGTTGAACTGGCCGCGGAGCGGATGCTCACGGTCGAGCGACATCTGGAACAACTGGCCCTCGACGCGTTCCAACATCTGTTTCAGAATCCGATCATCGACGAACCCGGGCAGCCACCAGGGGCTGCCTTCCTTGACCCGCTCGCGGATTTGTTCCTGGTTGTCGTGGAGCACCACGATGGCGTACTGCAGGAGTTGAGTCAGAATATTTTGGTGACGATCATCCTTGATCAGCCAATCCAGTGTGTGGCCCACCAGGGGTGCCAGGCTCACGTTCTTCAGCTGTCGACGACTGAGTCGGGACAGGAATTCACGAACGCGTTGCTCATGTAGCGCCTCCAGGCTCCAGCTGAGCATGCCGCAGGCGAAATCCTGCACGCTGAGCCGGCCACGTTTGGACCGCAACCACTCGATGGTGACACCCGAAAGGTCTACTCGGGTCAGTTTTTCACGTACCACTTCCGTTTCGAGAAAGTGATCGGCGATGAAGCCGGCCATGGCCTCACCCAATTCATTCTTGCGTACCGGAATGATGGCAGTGTGCGGGATTGGGATACCAAGTGGATGCCTGAACAACGCCACCACGGCGAACCAGTCCGCAAGGGCACCAACCATGCCTGCCTCGGCGAAAGCATGAACCCAGGCGGCCCAGGGTGCCGGTTGGCGCAAAGTGAGTGCAAAAAGAATCACCATCAGCATCAGCAGCACCAAGGGGACCCGCTTCATCCGACGTAAGCGCCGCTCACGCTCCTGTTCGGTCAGTGGCAGGTCAATCGACATGAGTCTTCAGAGCTTGACCTTGCCCATCATGATGTCCTTCCACATCACCCAGTCCCCCGCGAGGCTGTAAAACGGGTATTTAAAGGTCGCCGGCTTGTTGTGTTCAAAGAAAAAATGGCCCACCCAGGCAAACCCATAACCCACCACAGGCATCAGCCAAAGCCAGATTGGCTCGTTTCGCACGAAAGAAAAGGCTAAGACAGCGACGACCAGCCAAGTGCCTATAAAATGCAACTTGCGACAGGTTCGGTTGCTGTGTTCCGCCAGGTAGAAGGGATAGAACTCGGCAAAGCTGGAAAACTTTTTGCCCATGATGTGTTTCTGATACCGCCGCGATTAGAATTCATCATCCTGCCAGAGTCCCTGGTTCCCGGCAATTGGCACCATCGGGAAGGCTGACCTGAACAGTTGACGCTGGGGCACGGAATGGTTAACTTACCCACCCCCGCAAGCGGGCGATTAGCTCAGTTGGGAGAGCGCTGCAGTCACATTGCAGAGGTCACTGGTTCGAGCCCAGTATCGCCCACCACCTCTTCCGGGCCTGCGGCCCAAAGAGGTGATCGACGACACCCGGCCCGCAGTGATACTTTCCAAGTGGTTCCCAAGCCACGCAAATGCTCGCGGAATTGATTACCGGCTCCGTCCAAATGCCAGTTGCCGCGCGCGGTTCGAGCCCAGTATCGCCCACCAATTCCTTCCCCTCACTCCTGGCAACTAGTGGTTCCTACTGCCGGCTGACACAATCGCCAAAATTTATGCGCCCTTGCGGCCAAATGCGAATCTTTTGTTAATAACTGAATCCGGTCCCATTACTATCATCTGCCATAGATGCAGATGTATTCCCTACTTCTCAGGCACTCTCTCCACATCCAGGGTTTCCCGTTGCACTGCAATTCTCCGTTGGTGCTCGGCCGATGCCGCCTGGAATCGGGGTTCGTGACGAATCAGGTCATACATTGGCATTTGGTGGACAATGTACCAGTCATTCAGGTGGTTGTGAGCCAGTTGGGTTTCGATGCTCTGCAAGGCTTTCTCCGTGTCGCCGGCAGCCAGGTAGCATGCATCCGGAAAATACACGTCAGGGTGCTCGGTCAACAACGGCAGCGAGTCTTCCATGAAAGCTGTTGTTTGCTGTAACAATGCTTCACCAAGCTCATGATTCCCGGTGTTCATGAACAACCAGGCAACGAAACAACCGATTGGCTTCCTGTAGCCAATCGATGTAAACAGATCTGGCCATTGATCAGGTTCGAGCCAGCGCGGTTCGATCGACAGAAATATTTCGCGTGAAAGTTGAATGTCGCCCTGGGCAAGTGCGATTGAACCCACGATCAGAGGCAGGAAACCAATATTCTGTATTTCCGGCAACAGCCATTGGATGGTTTCCCGGGTGCCGGCCTTGTTTCCTTTGCCATAACTGAGATGTACGTCAACAAGACCCGACATCCACTCCGGTGCGCCCAGATCGACTATTTTGTCGCGAACTTGTTGAACCGCTTCCAAATCCCCCAGGTTCATGAATATGCCGCCCGTATATAAATAGCTGTTGGGGCTCTCAGGGTCGAGCGCAATCATTTTGTTCATCAAGGCCAGCGCTTTGTCCAGTTGCCCCATGTCATGCCGGTACAAATCTGACAGCCCCCCATATCGCGGGGCGAAATCCGGGTTGAGTTCAATCACTTTTTTATATTGGTTTTCTGCCAGCGTGTAGAGCCCCCTGGAGCGGTAAATCGTTGCCAGGCTGACGCCGATAATGCCTGACCTTGGATCCAGTATGGCGGCCTTTTGCATCAGGTCAGTGCTTTCCTGAATCCGCAGTGGGTCAGTCAGGCCAATGTGTGATGAATACCATTGATAAGCGGTGGCATAGTTGGGACTTAATTCGATGGCTTTTTGATACGCTGCTTCTGCTTCATCATCCCGCCCGTGGTAGTAATGTATCCAGGCCAGCGAGGCATACGCTTCGCCGAGGTCATTGTCGATGGCCATGGCGTTTTTCACGGCATCTTCAATGATGGGCCACGTTTCTTCGGCATCACCCCATTGCATTGAAAGGAAGAGGCTATCCGCCACACCCACCCATGCCAGCGCAAACGAAGGGTCGATCTCGGTCGCTTTCTTAAATTCCTCAACAGCCAGTTTCAACTTGGCCGTGTGTCGGGTCGCCATCAATTGCCGGCCTCGCATATAGGCTTCATAGGCCTGCAGATTGTCGGTTGGTCGTGCGTCAACGCGCAGTTGTTCACCTGGGGAAAGCTCGGCCTGTAAGGCATCGGCAATCATCCTGGTTATTTCGCTTTGCACGGCGAACAGGTTTTCCGCGGTCAACTCTCGATCGTAGATTTCTGCCCAAAGGTGTTCATCCGTGACCGCATCGATCAACTGCACATTGATCCGAACATGGTTGCCGGAACGCTGGATACCCCCTTCCAGAATGTTGGCAACGCCCAGCTCCTGTGCAATCTGCGGCAGCTTCTTGACGGTGTCCTTATATTCTATGACCGAGGTACGTGAGATCACCTTCATCGAGCCAATCTTGGCGATGGTGGTCAGGAGATCATCATGGATGCCATCGGTGAAGAACTGGTCTTCCTCGCGATTGCTGCGGTTATCGAAAGGCAGTACCGCAATGGATTTGTCACCGCGTGATTCGAGTATGGCAGTAGTGAGTCCTTCCTGCCGCGCCGATTGGGCGATTTGCTCATCTTCGACAGGGTCGAGCACAAACTTGTCAAATGCGAAGTACCCCAGAGCCAGGGCCAGCACAACCAGGATGATGTGGTCCAGTTTCCTGCCGGTGGTTTGGCTTGTTGACTCGTCGGCGTCAACGTCCGCGTCTTTCTTCAATCCATCCGGAGTAATCTCGAATACCCAGGAAAGAACCAGGCTTGGTATGAAACCAATGGCCAGCACAATGACGACCAGTCGGGCGGGTGTGTCGCCGAAGCCGAACAATGGAAATATCGTTTCGGCGACCTGGATCAGCAGCCACGCGCCCACCACGTAGGCCGTACCGATACGAAGAACATTCCGGCGCTTCAGTTCGCTAAATAAGGACAAGGTCTGGCTTCAAGGTGGCCGCAGTTACACCCAAGAGTAATGCTTGGTCGGAAGGATGCCAACAGTATGCGTTACGTTGGTGATCCATTTGGTCCGCTCCTGGTCGAAAGGGTAAGTCAAAAAGAAGTTGGGCTTTTGGTGATTGGAAACAACTCGAGGACCTGCGCGCGTGCCTGCCCCGTACGCCAGGGGCCGATTCACTTGTCGGAGTAGTATCTACTTGGATATTCAGTAGAAAAATACGAAATCTGCTATGTTTAGACATAGTAGTGTGAAAAGATGCGAAGCACTCGGACATGGAAGACTGAGGCTGGAACCTGGTTGCGAGAGGAGGATTAACAATGAAAATGGCCGCTTTGTTCGGTACATTGATTTCCGTCGCCTTGTTGACCGGCTGTGCCGCCAACAGGGACTACCAATTCGACATGTTCAAGTTAACGTCGACAGGGGTCAAACCATTCAAGGTCACGCTGAACATCGACAGCAGCACAAATGTGCTGACCCCCAAGGATAAGGGAATAAGCCGTAATTGCAGCGACAAGTTTGATGACAAGCTGAAGAAAGCCTGTTTCGTGGCAGAAGTCGGGGAGATGCTCGAGATGGAGTTCAGGTTGCAGCAACCCGGCGGCACAAACTGGCGATTCACCAAAGTCTGGATCTGCTCTGGAACTATCAAACCAAACCCCGAAAATATGGCTGACTGCTCGCTGACACCCAGCGAACGGGCGGATTTCGTCGTTGAGGCCAACAACGAAGTCAGGCTGATGCCTGGTAATGGAACCATCGACCTAACTTCATTTTCGCAACAACTGCGAGTCTTCACGATCAGGGACTTCAACTGGCTCGAACAGAATTACATTTACGTTATCGAAGCCTGCGAGGAAGGGTCGACCGATGTAGACGACTGCGCCCGGCTGGATCCGGGTGGCACCAACAAGGGCCGGGGTCTCGGCTGACCCAACGAACACAGTCTCGCGTTGACATGATTCGCGCTCCGGCTCGCCGGACGATGCCACATGCCTGAGCTACGATACAGGGCCTATATCAGCTACAGCCATGCCGACGAGCGCTGGGCGGCGTGGCTGCAGCGCGCCCTGGAAACCTATCGGGTGCCGGCCCGGCTGGCAGCCGAACGGGAGTTGCCGCGGCGGCTTTCACCCATATTTCGCGACCGTGAAGATCTTTCTTCGGCCAGCAACCTGGCTGACAGCCTGGTCGCAGCCCTGAACGATTCAGATGCCATGATCGTAGTGTGTTCGCCCGCCGCGGCAAGATCACGATGGGTGAACAAGGAAATACGCCTGTTCAGGGAACTCGGCCGGGCCGGGCGAGTTTTTTGCATGATCGTCGACGGCGACCCGGGTTCGCAATCCATCGACGAGGGATGCTTTCCGCCGGCACTCCTGGAATGCGGCAATGCAGGGGCAGAGCCCCTCGCTGCAGATGTCCGCGATTTCGCGGACGGCAAGCGGCTGGCGAAGCTAAAGCTCGTTGCCGCCCTGTTGGGGGTACGCCTCGATGAATTGCGTCAACGCGATCTCACGCGTCGCCGCAGATGGCGAGCCCTGGGTGCGCTCGCACTGGCGGCAGCGCTTGCGCTCGGCGTCATCACGGTTTCGTCTCTCGTTTCGGAGCAGCGGGAGCGCGACAAAGCCGAGCAAATGGCGGCTTTTGTCGTAGAGTTGGGCGAAGACCTGCAGTCGGACATCGATCTTGACACGCTTGGCAGGATCAGCGCGCGCGCCATGGGCTACTTGCAGGAACTGGATCCCAGGAACCTGACACCGGAAACCAACATCAAGGTTGGGCTTGCCTTGCGTCAATTGGGGCACGTGAACCTCGGCCAAGCCAAGCTGCCCGAGTCTCTGACCGCCTACCAGCAGTCGCTCGGGCTGTTCCGGGAGTTGGCGGATAAGTACCCTGATCGCACGAACATCCAGTTCGAGCTGGCGCAGGCAGAATTTTACGTGGGCAACTACCACTATGAGCAGGGTGAGATCCAGGCGGCCTGGAAACCATGGCAACAGTACCTGGCCATTGCCCGGAAATTGTATGAAGCGGAGCCGTCCAACCGACAGTGGATGCTGGAATTGTCTTACGGCAGGCTGAATGTTTTGTTGCTGCGCATCTCGTCCGGAAAGAGCGCAGACCAGTCGCTGCTCGATGCCGCCGACGAATCGGTCGACCTGTCTCGCCGGACGCTGCAAGCCTGGCCGGACAACAACGAGGTGATCAGCCACTATTCCAATGTGCTGGCCTGGGCCGCCGATGCAGAACTAAGCGCCTGTCACCTGGACACAGCCAGCGAATATCGGCACGAGACACTCACAATGGCGTCCGAGGCCTCGCGTGGCGACCTTTCCAACAATGACCTTCGCGAACGCCTGGCTTACGCGCATTCCGGCATGGCCAAGGTTCACAACGATCTTGGAAAGACGACAGAAGCGGAACGGCACCTCCAGACGACCCTGCGGATTCTCGGCGAATTAGGCGCCAGAGATCCCAGTAACCGAATGCTGGCCTCCGAGATCGCCGCGAACAAGCGCCTGCTGGCCAATCTCCTGATGAATACACACCGTTTGGGAATGGCAGTTCCCCTGTTGCAGGAAGTCAAATCACATTTTGAGCCTCTGCCAGCCATCAAGGATTTGACCGAATCCGAAATCGGCGACTACGCGAGATTCATGGAAGACTACGCTGACCTGATGATCCGGACGGGTGACGAGGCGCAAGCCCGCCAGGCGCTGACGCGCTTGTCGGAGATCGTCAATCACCAGTTGTCCGAGCGTGATCATCAACTCAAAGTCAAATACTCGGCAGCACGTTTACGATACCTGGGTTTAGTATTGGACCAGCGCGACCCGGCGCTGGATCTCCCCGCACTCGCCGAGGCCAAACCCGAGGACGACAGTGAATTCCGCAGCTGTTACGACGCGGATTTGAGCGCCCGGCTGGCCATTGTCGAGGGAGATCGACCGGGCGCCGTGCGCCAGGCAGAATATCTCCAAGCCAGGAAGTATCGTAATCCGGGCTTCATTCGATTCTGTGAAAGCCACGCGTTGTGCACCGAATGATTCGAACGAACGAAATCAGAGCAAAAGCTTTCGTGTGTCCCCAATTCAGCTTCTGGCCCGGAGCGGAAGTCGGGAAATATGGATGGTTTTGATCTGACCCCATTCGTTCAAGGACGCACAAGTTCGTAATTGAAGTCATATGCGTGGCTGTTTGCTTCCTGAATGATCATCATTGAGCCCTTGATACCCTCCAGTTCACCGCTTCCGGATCCCTCAAGTATCTCAACCTCCAACGATTGAGATTCCTTGCTCATATAACCTCTGTGAATCAGCGTGAACGAGCCGCTTTTACCCCGAACCGAACCCGAGAATTCTTCAATCGCATAGTAAACAGCCGCGCCGCTTCCTGTTCTCTTGCTGATCATCTGGCCAATGCCCCTACCATCAAGATCTCCCTCGTACTTTTTGTCTATGAGCATTCTTCCTGCAGGGAAACCGTCATCAACCTGCGGGGTCAGGATTACCTGGAACGTTCCTTTTGCGGACATAGGGGCACCTTTAAAAAAACCTCTCCCATGAATGATAAATCAGCGGTCCCGAACAAAAATCAATTCCGGAACTGAGCAGAACAGTAGAATAGCAGCAAGCTTCAAGAGGACTGATCAATGAACCAGAGGGGTGCCCTGGCGGGGTTGTCCGCTGAGCTGCAGAACTTTGCAGATGAGCGCGACTGGCAGCAATTTCACACACCAAAAAACCTGGCGATGGCCCTGGCCGTTGAAGCATCTGAAATTCTGGAATTATTTCAATGGATGACAGCGAAAGAAAGCCAAGAACTCAGTGATAGCAAGTGCCTGGAGTTGGCAGACGAATTGGCTGACACCTTCGTCTACCTGATCAGGCTGGCTGATATGACCGGAATCGACCTGTTACAGGCTACCCGGGACAAGATCGCTCGGAACCATGAAAAATACCCTGCCGACCTGGTCAAAGGTTCGGCTAAAAAATATTCCGAGTACTGACATAAGTCTCATTCCGGCGACGCTGCCTGTCGCCAGGGAACCCCCAGGACGACTGACCGCTAACCGTGCGCTGAGATTTAAATTGCGGAGGAAAAGACTTGAGGTAAAAAAAACGGCGGCGCCTTGGGCGCCGCCGTTCCGGGCATTACATGTTGAGAATACTCAGATAAAACTCAACACAAGTTACGGTGCAGTGTTCGTCTCGGTGTTTTCTGAACGCTCCAGCGCAACGGTCTGCGCTGATGAGTCCACATCGAACCGATCCAGGGTCATGACTTTGGTCCATGCCTTGACGAAATCTCTGACAAACTTCATTTCGCCATCGTTGGCTGCATAGACCTCCGCGATTGCACGAAGCTCTGCGGCGGATCCGAACACCAGGTCAACCGGAGTAGCGGTCCACTTGAGCTCCATGGTCGTACGATCACGGCCCTCATACAGACCCTCAGAATCGGCAGACGGGGTCCACTTGGTCGACATGTCGAGCAGGTTGACGAAGAAGTCGTTGCTCAACGCGCCGGGACGTCCCGTGAATACGCCGTTCATCGAGCCGGCAGAATTGGCTCCCAGCGCCCGCATTCCACCAACCAGCACAGTCATTTCCGGCACGGTCAGGTTAAGCAGGTTGGCCTTGTCGATCAGCATGTTGACCGGAGACCGGAAGCTGCCTTCACCGTAATAGTTACGGAATCCATCGGCTTTTGGCTCGAGCACTGCGAATGACTCGACATCGGTCTGTTCCTGCGACGCATCCATGCGGCCTGGGACGAAGGGAACCTCCATCTTCCAGCCAGCACCCCTGGCAGCCTGTTCAACGGCTGCTGCTCCGCCCAGGACAATCACGTCAGCCAGCGAAACGCGTTTACCACCTTCCTGCGCCTTGTTGAAGTCACCCTGGATTCGTTCGAGGATGCCCAGTACTTTTGCCAGCTCCTCGGGATTGTTCACGTCCCAGTCTTTCTGGGGCGCCAGGCGAACCCGCGCACCATTTGCACCACCGCGCATGTCGGAACCACGGAAGCTCGCTGCTGAAGCCCATGCGGTCCTGACCAGCTCTGAGACACTCAACCCTGAGTCGAGAATCTCTGCCTTCAGGGATGCAACATCGTCAGCATCGACCAGTTGGTGATCAACCGCGGGGATCGGGTCCTGCCACATAAGCACTTCCGCCGGAATTTCCGACCCGACATAACGAGCACGCGGGCCCATGTCACGATGGGTCAGCTTGAACCAGGCCTTGGCGAAAGCCAGTTCGAACTCTTTCGGATTGTCCAGGAACCGCTGTGAGATTTCCCGATAAGCCGGATCAACGATCATCGACAGATCGGTAGTCAGCATGACCGGGGGATTGCGTTTACCCTCGACATGAGCATCCGGCACCAGGTTGGCCGCGCTCGCTTCGCTGGGAATCCACTGAACTGCACCGGCCGGGCTGCGGCTCTGCACCCACTCGAAGGCAAACAGGTTTTGCAGGTAGTTCATGCTCCACTGGGTAGGCGTGACAGTCCAGGCGCCTTCCAGGCCGCTCGTGACCGTATCTTCGGCATTACCCTTGCCGCATTTATTGGTCCAGCCAAAACCCTGCTCCTCGAGGCTGGCGGCGGCGGGCTCCGGACCCGTGCAGTCTTTTGGACTGTGCGCGCCATGGGTCTTCCCGAAGGTGTGGCCACCGGCGATCAACGCAACGGTTTCCTCGTCATTCATTGCCATGCGGCCGAAGGTGTCGCGAATGTCTTTGGCAGCCAGCATCGGATCCGGGTTGCCATTGGGGCCTTCGGGGTTTACATAAATCAGGCCCATTTGCACGGCGGCCAACGGATTCTCCAGTTTACGGTCGCCGCTGTAGCGTTCATCAGCGAGCATTTCCTCTTCCGGCCCCCAGTAAACCAGATCAGGTTCCCAGTCATCCTCGCGCCCACCGGCAAAGCCGAAGGTTTCGAATCCCATGGACTCAAGCGAGACATTGCCCGCGAGCACCATCAGATCGGCCCACGACAGCTTGGCGCCATATTTCTGCTTGACCGGCCACAGTAAACGACGGGCCTTGTCCAGGTTGCCGTTATCCGGCCAGCTGTTCAGCGGATCAAAACGCTGCTGCCCGCCGCCGGCACCGCCACGGCCATCCAGCGTGCGGTAGGTACCCGCGCTGTGCCATGCCATGCGAATGAAAAACGGGCCATAGTTGCCCCAGTCGGCCGGCCACCAATCCTGCGAATCCGTGAGCACGGCGGCGATGTCTTGCTTGACCGCAGCGAGGTCGAGGGTGGCGAATTCTTCAGCGTAGTTGAAGGTCGGACCCATGGGGCTGGATGCCGGGCTATGCTGACGCAAGGGGCTGAGATCGACCTGCTCAGGCCACCAGAATTGATTGGATTTGGGCTCACCCATGGCAAAAGCAGTGCTCGATGAGATCACTACCGCCAGGGTTGCCAGTGCAAGCGAAGTTCGTTTGAACATGGAATTACTCCTTTTCGAGTAAGGAAACGAGATGTTTCAGTGCAGACATTAGAGCGTACCCGGGTCGCGAAATCGAATTGATAATTCTTATCCCAATCATTGATTCTATGAATACCAAATACGTATTTAATTAATATTTCGTATGCTTTTCGATCGGCCAACGCGCTTCCTGTCGGCGGATTTTCTGGCCAGCAGGTTCAACCTCACGGACCACTGGCAGCGTAACCTGCCAAGTGTACGGCCCTGAACCTTAACGGAACCTTAAATGTCACGCTTCGAGTGATCTGCTGATTTCGATTGCTGTCCAGGATTTCAGAAGCTTGAAGTAAATAAGACTTTACATTTTGTAACCTAATACGTAATATATGTAAATGTTACTTTACTTTTAGACAAAGGAGATAGACACATGAACACTTCCACACCATCGGCCGGAGGCTGGGCCTCGAAAAACTCCCGAAACACACGCGTGCTCGCTTACTGGACCAGCGCGTGGGTCATTTCCCACGCATTAGCCGTTTTTGGCCCGAAATTTCTCTGGATGGACAACACCCTGCTGACAGCTCTGGCGGTCGTTGCCAATGTGGCGCTGGGTACCGGCATGGTCCTGGCCAACCGGCGGCAATTGCGGGGCCTCGACGAACTGCAGCAGCAAATTCAGATGCAAGCCATGGGCCTGACTCTTGGCGTGGGGCTGGTGGCCGGTCTGGCCTACGCGACACTGGATACCACCAACCTGATTCCCGGGGATGCGGAAATTGGGCACCTGGTCATCCTGATGGGCCTGACCTATCTGTTGGGCACGATCATGGGCGCGAGGAAATACCGGTGAAAAATCGACTGAAAGTACTTCGCGCCGAACGCGACTGGACCCAGGCAGACCTGGCCTCAAGACTCGAGGTATCGCGGCAAACAATCAACGCCATCGAGAAGGGCAAATTCGACCCCAGTTTACCCCTGGCTTTCAAGGTTTCGCGGCTGTTCGAACTGTCGATCGAGGAGATTTTTCAGGATCAAGCGGAGGCTTGAGCCTCCCCTTCGCGGGCGTGCTCCTCTTCGGTCTCCTCCTGCCACTGGAAGATGTTCATTTCGATGAAGATGAAGGCCAGCAACCAGAGGAAGGCATCCCAGAAGTCGAGAAAGTCACCTTCTACTCCCCAGTAAGCCGCTGCCAGGAACAGGGTGCCGTAGAGTACTCCCTTGGCCCAGCGGCCGATCCGGATCATCTTCGTAGTCAGGCGTTCGCGGATCTGCAGGAAGACCTCGACCTCCAATAACACCACAATGACCAGCCAGTCGGCAGCATTGATGATATCCACCCAGCCCATCCACAAGGCACCCTGCATCCCCGCTTCGGTTGCGATGATCGAAGTTCCTTCTATACGCAACAGGCTCTCTCCCTGCATGGCCAGGCAAGCGGCCTCGTCGATCGGCAGGTATTCATCCAGTCCTGAGACCCAGGTGAACTCGGTGCCGATCAGTGCGCAAAGGTCCGGGATTGAGAATGGCACCAGGTTATTAATGACCGAATACTTGTAGCAATAGCCGTAAAACGCATAGAGGATGAAGAAATAGGACACACCCCTGATACCGGTAAACAACCACTTGAGATTGCCTTTCAGTTTGTCGTCATCGATGACCGCCGTTTCCAGTTCAAACAGCAACAACAGGATGAGCCAGGCCGCCGTGTCGATGGTGGCCGAGTAGGCCTCCACCACGTTGCGCCATGAGACTGAATCGCCGAAGGTCTGGGCACTGGCCGCAAGATCTTCCTGGAAAAACAGGAACACGTTCCACAATAGCAACGTGTAAATGGTGTACTTGAAGGCCCGGAACACGGTGTGGGGCTTCAGCCCGGCCCTTCTCAACAAAGCCTGCATCTTTCTTACCCGAAACTCCGGTCCAGGCCGCGAGAACGATAGCTGCGGCAGGCATCACCGAAGGCTTCGAAGATGGCCAGGGAAGCAGGATTTCCCCGCACCTGCCACTCTGGATGCCATTGCACAGCCAGGGTAAAACCGGGCGCGTCTTCAACCATGAACGCTTCGACCAGGCCATCATCGGCCCGGGCCTCGACCCGCAGACCTTCACCCAGCCGGTCAAGGCCCTGCGAGTGCAGCGAGTTAACTGCTGTGCCTTCAAGCCCGGTGATTTTCCGCAACAGGCCACCCGGGACGAACTCCACGTTGTGCGAGAGGCCATACTGAACCTCCAGCGGGTCGTCGGGGTTTTCCTTGTGCAGGTGGTAACCCGGGACTTCGTGGACTTTCTGATAAAGGCTGCCGCCAAATGCGACGTTGATTTCCTGAAAACCCCGGCAGACCGCGAATAAAGGTAAACCCAGCCGGATGGCGGCCGGGATCAACGCCAGTGCCGCCGTGTCTCGCTCCGGATCATGCCAGGTACCGGGTTCACTGGGGTCGCCAAAATAGTGCTGAGGTTCCACGTTAGACGGGCTCCCGGTCAGGAACAGACCGTCAAGCCGGCCCAGAATGTCCAGTACGTCGAAATCATCGGCCAGCAGTGGCAGCCCTACCGGATAGGCTTCCGCTCCATCGGAAACCGCACGCAGGTATTTCTCCCCGACCATGTGGAAGGGGTGCGGGCCAACCATACGGCGATCCGAGATCACCCCGATCAGTGGGCGATGACTCTTGCTCATGAACTACCGTCTTTTCCGCGGGCCGGGCTGGCCGCATACAGGCAGAGCAACTCGGCCGCCAGTGTTGCCCCGGCAAACGCAGTGATGTCACCCGAATCGTAAGCCGGCGCTACCTCTACCAGATCCATGCCCACCATCCTCATGCCTGCCAGTCCACGAATGATCTCCAGCGCCTGAAAGCTGGAAAGCCCACCGCACACCGGCGTACCGGTGCCGGGTGCGAAGGCCGGATCGAGACAGTCGATATCGAAAGTCAGGTAGACCTTACGGTCACCCACGATTTCCCGCACCCGCCGCGCTACCGCTGCAGCGCCATGTTCATGCACCCAACGCGCATCGAGAATATTGAAGCCAAGCGTATCGTCATTGGTCGTGCGCAGGCCGATCTGTACCGATCTGGCCGGGTCCACCAGCCCTTCTTTGGCCGCCCGGTAAAACATGGTCCCGTGATCGACACGATTTCCTTCATCCGGCCAGGTATCGGAATGAGCGTCGAAATGCACCAGGCTGAGTTCTCCGTGCACCTTGGCGTGCGCGCGCAGCAGCGGGTAGGAAACGAAGTGATCACCGCCCAGTGCGAGGCAGGCGGCACCGGCCTGGAGAATGCCTTCCACGTGTTTCTCGATAAAGGGCGGAATGGAAGCAGCATCACCATAATCGAACTGGCAGTCGCCGTAATCGACGATGTTCAGTTCTTCCAATGGATCGATTTTCCAGGGATACGGCCGTGCCCACGCCATGCTCGAGGATGCCATGCGAATCGCGCGCGGCCCGAAGCGGGCACCCGGCCGGTTACTGGTGGCCGTGTCCAGGGGAATGCCCGTAACTGCCACGTCCACGCCGGCCAGATTACGGCTGAATTTTCGTCTCAGAAAACTCTGCGCACCGGCAAACGAAGGGCCATGCTCGATCTTGCCGCGCAGGCCTTCACCCGTAAACGCATTGTCCCAGTCTCTGTCCTGGTTCAAGAAATTTCCTCCACCTTGGGTCCGGTGCGTTTCAGGCCAGCGCCGCCTCAGTCAGGTCAAGGCACTTCCAGGCTTTTTCCACCAGTTCATCGATGTGTGCTTTCTCACACACCAGCGGCGGAGCGACAATCATGCCATCACCCACCGCCCGCATCACCAGGCCGTTCTGGAAACAGAAATCCCGGCAGCGCATGCCGGCGTGCTGGTCCTTGTCGAACCGCTCGCGGCTGCTCTTGTCACGCACCAGCTCCAGCGCGCCGACCATACCGATGCTGCGTGCCTCACCGATAATCGGATGGTCGTCCAGCTTCGCCCAGGACTGGTTGAAGTAAGGTCCGATTTCGTTTTTCACACGTTCCACAATACCCTCGTCCCGCAGCGCCCGGATATTGGCCAGTGCCACGGCACAGGCTGCGGGGTGACCGGAGTAGGTGTAGCCATGGGCAAACTCACCGCCTTGGGCGGAAATTACCTCGCCGACACGTTCACCAACCAACACCCCCCCCAGCGGGAGATAACCCGAGGTCACGCCCTTGGCGAAGGTGATCAGATCCGGTTCGATGCCCAGGCGGGTGGAACCGAACCACTCGCCCAAACGCCCGAACCCGGTGATTACTTCGTCGGCGATCAGCAGGATGTCGTATTTACGGCAGATGCGCTGGATTTCCGGCCAATAGGTGTCCGGGGGAATGATGACGCCACCCGCTCCCTGAACCGGCTCACCGATAAAGGCCGCTACGTTCTCGGGTCCGAGTTCCTTGATCTTTTCCTCCAGCAATCGCGCCTGGCGCAAGCCGAACTCTGCCGGTGAAAGATCGCCGCCCAGCCCGAAATGGTAGGGCTGTTCGATATGCACCACGTGATTGACCATGTCGCCAGTCTGTTCGTGCATCGCGCCCATTCCGCCGAGGGTGCCTGCGGCCACCGTGCTGCCGTGATAGGCGTTCTTGCGGCTGATGAATTTCTTGCGCTGAGGCTGCCCCACCAGGTCCCAGTAACGGCGCACCAGCTTGATATTGGTGTCGTTGGATTCAGAGCCCGAGCCGGTAAAGAAACTGAGCTTAAAACCTGGTGGGCTGACTTCCGCAAGCAGTTGGGACAGTTCGATGGCCGGCGGGTGGGCGGTCTGGAAGAAGCTGTTGTAGTAGGGCAGTTCCTGCAATTGCCTGCAGCCGGCCTCGATCAGATCCTGCCGACCGTAACCCAGGTTGACGCACCACAGCCCTGACATGCCGTCCAGGATCTGGTTACCCTCTGAATCGTACACGTACACACCTTCGGCGCGGGTGATGATGCGCGCGCCTTTCTGTCCCAGATCATGGTGATCGGTAAAAGGGTGCAGGTAATGGTCACTGTCGGCTTTCTGCCAACTGCGGGTCTTGGAGCTCATTCACTCATTTCCTTTGCCACGAGGCCGACTGGTGGTGCGGCCTGACCGGCCCTATGATAACTGCAGGAGCGACCCTCGTCCTCTCCGCCGGCATCGAACATCGCCTCGAGAACTTCAGCGAGGACTTTGCCGCCTGGGTGGTATTTGTCGGACCCAGACAGCCCGTTTAAACGCTGTCGAAACGCCGGTCAGCCCTGACCAGCAGCATCAGGGCCGCCCCCAGCAAAGCGAACCCTCCGCCCATGGCCATTGCAAAAGTCCAGCCTAGCGCCTGGGCAGTGGCTGGCACCAGCATGGCGTTGATGACACCCATGATATTGGCACCCGTGTTCATCACGCCCCCGGCTGCGCCGGCGTGTTCCCCGCCGACCGCGATGGTCGTCGCCCAGTAGGGTGCCTCGGTCATTTGATTGAAGAAGAAACAGATCACGAAGGCCGCCACGGCGAGTTGCGGTTGAGTGCTGAGCGTACCGTAGATCAGCAGTAAACCAGACACCGTCATGCCCACGACGACAGGCCAGCGGCAACCCCAGCGTAAACCGAGCCGGCGGCATAACCGGTCGCAGACCCAGCCACCCAGCGCTGCACCCACTCCTCCGGCGATCCATTGGCTGGAAACCACCCAACCCACCGTCTGCTGGTCAAATTCACGGACGTTGGCGAGGTAATAGAAGAACCAGCTGAATACGTCGTAAAAGACGAAGTTCATGCACGAGTAGCTGAGCATCACCAACAGGACATCGCGGTTCTTCAGAATGCGACGCCAGGCGGGAGGAGCCGCTTCATCCTCAACGACATCGGGTCGACCGGCCTTGATCAGGGTGACCTCGGCCTGGTTCACGGCGGGGTGCATAGACGGCCTGTCACGCGCGTACCACCACCACAACACGGCCACCACCAATGCTGAAGGCGCTAACCACAGAAAGGCAGTGCGCCAGCCTGTTTCCAGAATCATCCAGGTGAGTACCGGGGCGGTGGCGGCAAACCCGAGTGTCAGGCCGGTACTGGACAAGCCGGTTGGAAAGGCCCACCCCCCAACGGGAAACCAGCGCTGAATAAAACTGTTGCAGATGGGAAACACCGGTGCATGCACCGCACCCACCAGGAAGCGGATCACGATCAGGCTGGTAATGATGACGACGGGTGAGGCCATTGCCGGCCCGGGCACTGCAGCGGTCACAACGGTGAGCACAGCCCAGGCGATGGCAATCAGGGTCAGTGCCTTGCGCGGTCCCACACGATCCGCGAACAAACCGCCGGGGAACTGGAAAATTGCGTAGCCAGCCGGGAAGGCCGCCATCACCCAGCCCCACTGGACCTCGCTCAGGCCCAGGTCCTGCATCATGGTCTGCGGCGCAATGGAAAGATTGCCCCGCAGCACATAGGAAACGAAGCTGGCGAAAATTAATATCGCCATGACGCGCCAGCGCACCGCTGTCGGGTGCTTGTTCATATTTCGACTCTCCGCCTGGTAGCCGCCGTGGCCGCGGCCAGCATACCCTGCCGGCCCCAATGGACGCCAATCGAGGCGAATTTCCCCGGTTATACTCAGATCAAGATGCGCACATTTGGCAAAATATGGCTGGGCCTGTTAACCGCGTGCTGGTGCCACTCAACCGCGTTAGCGGACGAGCATTCATCTTTAATTGAGCAGCTGGCCCGAACCCGGGTGAGCAATCTCGAGACCATCCTCGCTGCACAGTTCCAATCGCCGACGTCAGTGAAGGGATTTCTCACCGCTGACCCTTACCATGTGACAGCGGCGGCCACCGCGAACAAGTGGTTCAGCGATGCAGAGACACGGCAGATGGTTTGCGCGATACGCTTCAGGGATGCTGACCGGGTCGGGTATGAACTGAGTGACTTCAATTCAGCTGCAGCGGCACTCAGCGCAGGTTTCATGGTCACCCACTATGGGCGCTGCGGGACGTGCTCACCGCTGGGGGACCTGGCGGTGTATCTCGCCACACCGGACCTGACCACACCGGCCAGGCAATGTGCCCGGAAGTTCGGCCTGGAGCGCAAGAAGCGGTGTTTCCAACAAACCATCGGCTTTAGTGAATACTGCGCCGAATCCTGGGCCTATAACGCCCAACATACGCGGCAACAGTGCCTGGGCGCCTGCATTTCCGACTACGGACTGATTAACCTGATCCTGAACCGGTACCCGGGTGGGAACACCGATGAGTCCGGCAAGCTGCGACCCTGCCTGCAGTGCGACGAGGACCACAGCGGACCCGGCTTTCAGTACAGCGCTGGCCGCACGCGCCGTAACTCAGGCATCGTATCGGCCATCCGGCGTAAGCCAGACGAAATTCGAATACTGGATCACACGGAATATTTCGGAAGCAAACCCCCGCAATAATTACTTGGGGAGGCGTCAACCTGGCAATCGGCCGGTGACATCATGTGTTCGTAATGGGGTGTCCTTTATTAATCCGGGTAGGCAGGACCGGGCGGCACGACACCAATCTGTATGTCCCGCAGATAACCTGGATCATTCGGTTCATCCAGCAGGCGGGCGTGCAAGTGACCAGAATACACCGCGTGTACCAGCGCGCCTGGCGCCATGGCATCACCGATCCGGGAAACTGAGCGGATTCCGGCATCCCTGAATTCCGCTTCTCTGGCCATCAAGGCCTGGTAGACCTCATCCTCGGGTTCGCGGTGGCCAACCAATACGACTGAGCGGGCCGCCACCTCGCGTGGGGCTCCGGAGAAGATATTTTCCAGCGTGGCGGTCTCGCCGGTGTGACGGGTCAACAAGCTGAGCGTGAACAATTCGATATTGAGATCGTGCAGCATGCGGTGAACGAAGGGTTGTTCATTGGTCATTACCGTCCAGGCGGATGCATGCCCCGCCGGCGTCGCGTAGCTGACCTGCAGCCCCTGCCGAGCCAGGAATTCGGCCACCACCCCACCCATGTAGAAATTATCGAAATCGTAAACCAGCACGGGGCCTTCGGGTACGATGCCAGCAGCGAGATTGTCCGGTGTATAGACCCCGGGCTGTTCCAGTCGACCGACCGGAATCTCCAGCGAAGAGTACAAGTGACGGGTCCAGCGCGAACCCGTGGCCAGCAATACATGGCCATGCTCCATAGCCAGCAGCTCATCGGCCTGCATCTCGCTGCCCGGGTAGATGTCGACATTGCCCATCTGCTGCAAAGCCTGCAAGCGATAATCACGCACCCTGCCCCATGCGGACAGACCCGGTAGCCGGGTCTCGAACAGCAGCCGGCCACCCAGCTCTTCCTTGCGCTCGGCCAGGGTCACCTCGTAACCCCGGCGCGCAGCGGTGAGGGCAGCTTCCAGGCCCGCGGGGCCGGAACCCACGACCAGTACGCGGCAGTCGCTGCCGGCGGCAGGTACTTTCTCTGGATGCCAGCCCCGGCGCCATTCCTCACCCGCCGTGGGATTCTGCGTGCAGCGCACCGGAACTCCATCATGCCAGCTGGAAATACAGATGTTGCAGCCGATGCATTCCCGGATTTCATCTTCCCTGCCCTCACGAATCTTGTTGGGCAGAAACGGGTCAGCAATCGAAGGCCGGGCGCCGCCAATCAGATCAAGCACACCCCGGTTGATTTGGGAGACCATGGTATCGGGTGAGGTGAATCGTCCTACCCCCACGACCGGACGGTCCGTGGCTTGCTTGACGAATTCGATGACCGGCTCGTGGGCGCCTTCCGGGCGAAACCGGGAAGCCCCGCAATCGGTGGGACTGGAATCCATTTTTACATCCCACAGGTCTGGCAGGTCCGCCATCAGGGCGACCACCTCGTGGGCCTCTGACGCGTAATGCTCGCTGGGCTTGGCTCGAAGCTCCTCCAGGCTGATACGCAGGGCCACGCCGCAATCCTCGCCGACCGCCTCCTTGGTGGCTTCCAGCAGTTCGCGCACGAAGCGCACGCGGTTGGCCACGGAGCCACCGTAGGCATCACTGCGCTGGTTGTATTCCTCGATCAGGAATTCATAACCGAGGTAACCCATACCGGCATAGACGTAAACGATATCGTACGAAGCGGCGCGAGCGCGCCGGGCTGCCTCGACCTGCCAGTGAATAACGTCACGGATGTCCTTCGCATCCATGACGCGGGGGCGTTGGTGACCCATGAACCCCACGTGCGTCGCCGCCCAGGGAAGTCCGGAAGGCGAATAACCCACCAGGCGGGAGGTTCGGTTCATCACCGAAGCACCGCCGTGCCAGAGTTCGATGGCCGCCAGCGAGCCGTGCTCGTGAATCACATCGGTAGCCAGGGTATGCGACTTGATGTCGTTGTCGTCCCAAAGTCGCCCGAACGGCAGAGGTGAATCGTCCGAGGAAGGATGAGTGGAAACGGCCCCGGTGCTGACAACCCCCCAGCCGCCTTCGGCCTTGGTGCCGCGAAACGCCGCCCGCACGCGCGGGTTGGCCTCGGTCATACCGCTGGCGTGGGGCACCTGGTAGAAACGGTTGGGCGCGGTGACCGGCCCGATCCGGACAGGTTCGAACAAAACAGAATACTTCGGATTCATCTGCGCCATGCTGCGGTTTTCCTGCGCGTGAGACCAGGGTCGCGAATCGCCAGATCATAGCCCATCGGCATTGAAATTGGAGCAGTCAGCGCCGAGAATGCCGTTCCGGTCCGCTGCGAATCAGACACCATGAGCAAAATCGAATACAAGTTGCCCAAACTGATTACCACGTCCGTGGTACGCGGATCACAGCAGGGCGAAAGCCATGGCGGCGTCTACATCATTGACTTTGCCGGCCAGGAAGTCTCCCAGGTGGTGGACTGGAACACCGGTGAAATCGACTTCCAGGGCCGCGGCTGGGACCGGGGTTTGCGGGGCATTGCGTTCTTTGCTGGAGAAATTTACGTCGCCGCCAGTGATGAACTGTTCGTCTACGACCAGGACTTCAGAATCCAGCGCTCGTTCCGCAGCACATATTTCAAGCATGGCCATGAGATTTTCCAGTTCAACAACCACCTCTACCTGACCTCAACCGGCCATGACAGTATTTTGGCCTTCGACCTGGAACGGCAACGATTTTTCTGGGCCTTACACCTCGCGCTCGGCGAAAAAGGCCCCGTGGGAACACCTTATGACCCGAATGGGATCAGCGGGCCGGGCGGGGTGAATGGACCACCCGCCAGCAACCATTTGCATTTGAACAACGTCTTCGCCGACCGCACCGGCATGTACGTTAGCGGTTTGCGCACCGGCGGGATTCTGCGCGTCGGCGATCACAATACGGTGGAAATGGTGGTGGAACTGCCCCGCGGAATCCACAACGCCAGGCCGTTCCAGGACGGCGTATTGTTCAACGACACGGCTGCCAATCACGTGCGCTTCGTCCGCCGTGACGGCAGCGAACACCGTTTCGCCATCCCGCAATACGTTGATTCGGAACTGACGCACACCGAGTTGGGTGACGATCAACTGGCCCGCCAGGGATTCGGCCGCGGCTTGTGTGTCGTCGACGAACAGTACCTGGCCGCTGGATCGTCCCCTTCAACCGTCACCCTGTACGATCTCAGTAGCGGCGAGCGCATGACCGGGGTGAATTTCTCCATGGATATTCGCAACGCCATCCATGGGCTCGAAGTCTGGCCTTATTAAGAAAAAGCCCCGGCTGGCCGGGGCTTCTTGGTATTGCTGAACTGGGTTACTTGCCGAAGGACTTGATATAGCGAACACCATATTCGCGAGGCCGATTGACCGTTTGGCGGCCACGACCCCAGAACCGGTCGAACTCGTTCGAGTTATCAAACAGCACAGCACGCTCATCAGTCATGTTGTTGACAAATAACTGCACGCTCCAGTCGTCTCCATTCAACCCGAACTTGAGGTCCGAAATGGTGTATGAGGGCTGCACCAACTGCGGCGCAGGCACTTCGAACGGAACATATTCTGCTGATTCGACCTGGTTAAGCATGTCGCCCACGTAGCTGGTCTGGAAGCGGATGAATGCGCTACCGGCACTGAGAAAGTCCACTGGCCATTCGTAAGTGGCATATAAGGATCCCTTGAACTCCGGCGACAACGGCAAGCGGGATCCGTTGATAACGATGTCGGAAATTATCTCGTCGACATTATCGATTTTCGCGTCCAGCCAGGTAGCGTTGACGCCAATGGTCAGGCGCTCGGTGGGCACGGTATCGACCTGCAATTCGAAGCCTCTGGACGAAGCGTCGCCCACGTTGGCTACGACCTTCTGCCAGGGCTGGCCGCAATTGGGCTCAGGCAAGGCGTCATCGTCCCCGCAGGGCGTGTAGCTGGGATCGACCAACTCCAGCTGGTAGTCCTTCCAGGACATATCGAAGTAAGTGGCATTCATCCGTACCTTGCCATTGGCCAAGTTCGACTTTGCGCCAAATTCGATGTTTTCCAGCGTGTCGGAATCAAACAACCTCGGGAAGTAGGGAATTCCCCGCCCACGATTGGACCCGCCGGGCCGGAACCCCTCCGAGTACAGACCGTAAACCATCCAGTCATCATTGATTTGGTACTTTAGGCTGACCTTCGGCACCCAGTCGCTGACATCGCTACTCGGTGTGAGCACACCCTCGCCGGAGATGTTATCGGTCGGCTGCTCCACCCAGTAAACCTTGTCCATGGTGCGATCGAACCAACGCGCACCCAGGTTAAGATCGACTTGATCGGTCAGGTGAAAGGTCACTTCGCCAAATATGGCTTTTTGTTCAAAATCGGTACGGTCGAATGACCCGAACCAGGAATTGTCACCATACGGTGCACTGGGTGTCGGCAATCCCGACCAGGCCAGCCGGCCGTCCAACATGTTGAGCATGGCCTGCGACTGGTCGTAGCCGTCGGCATAGCTGTGGAAGTCCCAGGTCTCGCGAGCTCTCTCGTAAAACACACCCGCTGTCCAGTCCATTCGTTCACCGGTCGAGGCCAGGCGGAATTCTTGTGAGAACTTGGTGTTGCGTTGGGTATTTATCAGCCAGCCAGTGGGTTCGTTATAGTAGTTGCCCACGCCAGCCGGTTGGAAACAGTAGCGGCTGTAGCCGCCAACGCCCGCCTGGTAGTAGCCCGCGGCATCATAGTGACCGGCGTAGCAGAAGGTGCCGAAGTAGGCAGCGTAGGTGGTCGTGTCCTGAGTGTATTCCCAGTCACGCTCGAAATAGGAGGTCGCCGACACGAAGTCGGCAAAACCGAAGTCCGCTTCCACGGTCAATTGATACTGGGTCCAGTCCTGGTTGTCGTATTCCTTGTTCGGATACCAGCGCACTACTTGCAAGTCGCCGATGGTCGGGTCCATCTCTGGCCGACCGTCGGAGTCGGTTTTTTGGTAGATCACACCGGCGGTGATAGTCCAGTTGTCGTTGGGTAGCCAGCGTGCCGCGATCCGGCCGCCGCTGGTGTCCACCTGGTTAAAATCCGACTCTTCCGCGCCGGCATTGGTCTTGTAGCCGAAGCGGGGGCTGGTGCCCAATACATTGTCGATGAAGCCACCATCCTTGGCCGAGAAACCCACCAGGCGGATAGCGGCGTTATCGCCCAGCGGCACATTGACCATCGCGCTAGCGTCGTAACTAGAATCACCCTTGGACATCGACTTGTAGGTCAGGTCGACATTCGCATCGAAGGCCGCGGGATCGGGCTTATTGGTGATGATGCGAAGCGTGCCCGACTGGGCGCTGGCGCCGTACAGCGTTCCCTGCGGTCCGCTGAGCGCTTCGACCCGCTCGATATCGACCATCCGCGGATCCGGTGTAGCATTCAGGGTCAATGACTGCTCGTCGATATACACGGCAGCAGAAGGCTCCGCGATAAACGAGTTCTGCGCATCGGCAATACCGCGGAAGACCACCATCGAGGTCCCCGGGTTGACCTGGGCATAGGACATGCTCGGAATGAACCGAACGTAATCGTCCATACTGGAGAAGCCGGCTTCCTTGATCTGGTTGGCACCAATTGCCTGGATACTTTGCGGAATGTCCTGCAGGCTTTCTTCACGCTTGCGCGCCGTGACCATCACTTCTTCGACGGTGCGTGAATTGCCGCTACCTGCGTCATCCTGGGCCACGACCGTGCCGGCCGGTGCGGCGAGGACGGCAGAGATGGCTAAGGACAGTTTTTTGGGTTCGAGGATTTGCTGACGCGGGAATATGGGAGCCTGCCGGACATCTTCGTTGCTGGCCATGCTGTTAGGTCCTCTATAATGCTTGTTTTTCACGGATTTACACTGCTTATGATTGTTCTTGATTTCGATCATAGTTTGACCTGCCGAAAAATACAAACTCTTATTGGCCGCGTGCCGCAGGCGATGTTTTAGCCGCCAAAAGGTTGCCTTGCCGTGTACTCTCCAGTTTATCGATTGCGGAAAAGGCGCTTAAACAGCCCTGTTTTCATCGCTATACTCAACACCATCTGCCGCCGGAATCATGAGCCCGATGAACATTGATACCCCTCTTCGCGAACTGGGCCCGGTCAACTCCGGCGCCCTGATCGACACGGTCCTGGCCCAGGGCGATGCCGCCTGGCAGGCGCAGCAGTATCGGCAAAACGCGTATTCGGTGCATGAACACACTGAGTCACTGGTCATGGTCTTTTGCCAGGGCTGGCCGGAACTGAAGGTCACGCGGGAGCCATCCTGGGAAGCGCTCAAGGATGTCGCCGTTCCGCTCATGCATCAGCTGATCGAAAACTTTTACCCGCCTGGAGGCACGATCATCCGGGCCATGGCCGCCAAGCTGAAGTCGGGCGGAATCATTGCGCCACACAAGGACACGCACCAGTCCTTCGTCGCCAGCCACCGCATCCACGTGCCGATTACCACCAATGCGGGCGTGCGCTTCATGATTGGCGGCCGCCCCTACCGCTTCGAGGTCGGCCAAGCCTACGAGATCAACAACCAGAAGCACCACAGCGTAATGAACAACGGCAAGGAAGACCGCATCACGTTTATCTTCGACTATTTGCCGCCTGCGGTGGCCACCTAGCGCACCAAGAACAAGAGAAACCGCAAATTGCGCAAATTGAGCAAATTACGCGAATTATTAAGATTGGTCTTTCGGCACACTGGAAAGCCCTGCCAGGAACGAGTTGTAGTCGAGAAATTCAAATCCCCGTCGCGAAACTAGGCAAAGTCAGCCGGTTTGAGGCGCAAAATATGTCAATGGACTTTCATGGTTGCGAGGCAAAGCTCCGGTTCATCTTTTTTTTGCGTAATTTGCGTTTAATTTGCGTAATTTGCGGTTAATCCTCTAGCCCTGCAAAGATCGCGGCCGGTCGGCTTCAGGCAAGTCCTTCAGCAGGGGCTCCAGGATTTCGATCAGTTCCCCCAGGTGATCTTCATAGTGCCGCCAGTAATTCAGCGCCTTGGTATAAATCGGCTGGCGAACCTGCTCGGAACTGGCGGTGTTGATCGCTCGGTCGGTCTCGTAAAATCGCAGGCACTGGTCTTCCCAGGTGAGCCCGCAGTATTCGAGCAGGCGCCGGGTCTGGTTTTCCTGGTCAAGCACCATATCCTCGTACTGCAGGTCCAGCACCTTGCCCGGCAGCACTGCATGCCAGTGGTCCACAATGCGTTGATATTGCAAATAATACTGGCCCAATTCGAATTGATCGTAGGTAAAAGACTGGCCCTTGTAAAACAATTGCTTGTAACAACCCATGCAGCTGTCCAATGGGTGCCGCCGCGCGTTGATCACTTTTGCATTCGGCAAGATCAGGTGCAGAAACCCGATGCTGGCGAAGTTGTTAGGCATCTTGTCGACAAACCAGGCTTTACCTGTGCGGTAACGCTGGGTGGTTTCCAGATATTTCTGCCCGAGGCTGGCAAAATCCTGCTGGCTGAGCTGCGCCAATACTTCTGGGTACTCCTGACCGTCTTTACGGTTGCGGTTGATATCCCGAATCAGCCGGCTGAGATCGGGCAGTTCCATGGTGCCTTCGACCTGGCTGTGGCTGGCCAGAATTTGCTCGATCAGGGTGGATCCGGAGCGTGGCAACCCGACGATAAGGATAGGCCCGAATGACGGGTCGCCGCAGTCAGCGCGATTCGCCAGGAACTCGGGGGTGAAGACTTCGATGATCCGGTCGTGAATGACCTGTGTCTGAACCGGGTCATAAGTCTCGTGTGTCCGCCGCAACTCGTTCCCCAGGCGATAGTGTTCGAATGCCCGGTCATAATCGCTGCAGTTTTCGAAGTGCTTGCCGAGCGAAAGATAGAAATTAACCTTCGGCTCGTCAGCTAGTTCATCATCCTCGACCATGTGCTGCATCACGCGGACTTCCTCATCGTCAAATTCGAAAGTCTTGAGGTTGGCCAGGCTCCAGTAGGCTTCGCCCAGGGCCGGGTGTGCCCGGATGCACTCCCGGTAGGCGGCTATCGACTCATCCTGCCGGCCGATGGTCTTCAACACGTGTCCGATGCCGGACAAGGCACCGCCGTGGCCCGGGCTCAGGTCCAGCGCCTCTCGGTAGGAGGCCAAAGCCTCTTCGTGGCGCTGGGCCTTGGACAGAACATTGCCGCGAATGACTTGGGCGAAAGGCAGCTTGGGATCCAACTGGATGGCGTGTTCTACGTGGTCCAGCGCTTTGTCGAAGACTTCCTGCTGCAAGTAGAGGGTTGCCAAGTCGTTCCAGGCAAGGATGAAATCAGGCGCCAGTTCCACCGCCCGCTGCAACAAGCGTTCCGCAGCGCCCCACTTGTTGGCTTCAGTGGCCAGGCTGCCCAGCATGCGCAGGGCTGTCACTTCATCAGGCTCACGCTTCAGAATCTCTCGGAGAATCTGCTCGGCTTCGACGATGTTGTTCTCTCTTTGAGCCTCAAACGCCCGGGCCAGCGCGGCGCGTTTGGGATCCAGCTTGAACGCCCGCTCTACGGCCTGTTCAGCTTCGATCCCCTGCCCGGTCGCCGCCAAGGCCTTGCCGAGCAGGAACAGGGTCGATGGACGGTCCGGCATCGCCGCCAAGACCTGTTGCAGGTACTTGACTGCTTTTGCCGGCTTGCGGTCACGCAAATGCGCCCGGCCCATGCCTTCCAGCGCTCGCGGAAAATTGGGATAGAGCTTGAGTACACGGCCAAAGAAGGACTTGGCTTCCTGCGAACGGCGCTGCTTGAGAACAATTTCTCCCAGCAGGCACAGGATATTGGGGTCCCTGCCAAATTCTGGCAACGCTCGCCGGCAGATCAATTCCGCGCCGGCATCGTCACCCGCCCCTTCAGTCCGGCAAGCAAGGTCATACACCTGGCGAATGCGCTCGATTTGTTCGGGGCCGGGTTTCGGAGTCATGCGGTCAATATTTTATTCCAATGGGGCGGAGAGTTTGCCCGAGTGCCGGTCGTGCCACAAGCGGATCCGCTTAGTCTGAGTCGCTTCCCGGCTTGGCAATTGCACCCCTCGAACTCATACTAGACTCAGCGAAAACCCTCGGGAAAATGTCATGCTGGAAAAGACCACCCAAAACTGGAAATCACAGGCTGAAGAGCTGGATATAGAGTCGCGAGCGTTCATCAACGGCCGTTTTGTCGATGCTGTCTCGGGAGAGACCCGCACCTGTTTCAACCCGGCGGATGGATCGCGGCTGGCAGAAGTTGCCTGCTGCGGGCCGGAGGACGCTGACGTGGCGGTCGCCGGCGCCCGGGCCGTCTTCGAACGCGGCGACTGGGCCAAAATGGCGCCTGCCGACCGCAAGCGAATACTTGTCCAGTGGGCGGAGTTGATCGAGCAAAATACCGAAGAGTTAGCCTTGCTGGAGTGTCTGGATGTAGGCAAACCCATTTCGGACACGGTCAACGTGGATGTGCCCTCAGCCGTACGAACGATCCGCTGGAGTGGTGAGGCGATCGATAAGGTTTATGACGAAATTCCACCGACTCCCGCAGATACGCTAGCGCTCATCCAACGCCTGCCGCTGGGGGTGGTGGCCGCCATCGTGCCGTGGAACTTCCCCCTGTCGACCACGGCCTGGAAGTTGGCGCCATCACTGGCCACTGGTAACTCGGTGGTGCTCAAGCCAGCTTCCGCCACGCCACTGTCCGCACTCTATATTGCCCGGCTTGCAGCCGAGGCGGGACTGCCGGAAGGCGTGCTGCAAGTGCTGCCCGGGCCGGGCGGCAGCATGGGCAAGCACCTTGCCCTGCACATGGATATCGACGGCCTGACTTTTACCGGGTCGACACCGGTCGGCCAACTTTTGATGCAGTATTCGGGGAAGTCCAACCTCAAGCGGACTTTCCTCGAGTTGGGCGGCAAAAGCCCCAACATCGTCTTTGCCGACGCCAATCTTGACAAGGCCGCAGCCATGGCCGCGGCGGCGGTTTTCTATAACGGGGGGCAGACCTGCACCGCCGGCACCCGCCTGATCGTGGAGGAGAAAATTCTGGACGCATTCATGGACAAGGTGACAGGCCATGCCGCGAAGTGGATGCCGGGCAACCCCCTCGATCCGGCAACCCGCATGGGCCCGATGATCGACGAAGCCCAGCACAACAACGTTGCGGAATACGTAAAAATCGGCCACGAAGAAGGCGCGGTGCTGACCTTCGGCGGCAATCGCGTTTTGGACGAGACCGGCGGCTACTATCATGAACCCACCATTTTCTGCCGCGTTAGCAACCAGATGCAAATCGCCCAGGAAGAAATATTCGGCCCGGTGTTGTCAGTGATTCCTTTTGCTGATGTCGAGGAGGCCGTCAACATTGCCAATGATTCCATTTACGGTCTGGCTGGTGCCGTCTGGAGTAATGACATCAACACCGCGCATAGTGTCGCTGCGGCTGTGCGAGTCGGCACGATGGGCATCAACAACTATTTTGGCGGTGATATCACGGTGCCTTTTGGCGGCTTCAAACAAAGCGGCAATGGCCGGGACAAGTCGATCCACGCTTTCCACGATTACACCGAACTGAAAACCACCTGGATCGAGTTCGAGTAAGGTCATCTCGTGACGATCCGGGCATGGCTTTAGCAGCCGGGCATGACGGGTGACGCGCGCCACGATCTGACCCAGGGCCCTGTCGCGGGGCATCTGCGACGCCAGGCCACACCGTTTGCATTGGGCCTGGTCGCGATTTTTTCGTTCGAGGCCGTCGATATGTTTTTCATCTCCCGTTTGGGGGATGCACCATTGGCGGCTATCAGCTTCTGCTTCCCGGTGATCTGGCTGATCTACGCGATTGGAATCGGTTTCGAGGCGGGGGCCGCATCCTGCGTGTCTCGGGCAGTGGGTCGCGGCGATAATGCTCAGGCCCGGCGCCTCACCACCGACACCGCCGCGCTCGCCGGCGGCGTGGCACTGCTGATCTGCCTGGTCGGCCTGGCCAGCATCGAGCCGATTTTCACCCTGCTCGGGGCCACGCCCGACCTGATGCCGCTGATCCGCGTCTACATGACAACCTGGTACTGGGTGGCCCCGCTTGATGTGATCCTATGGTCTTCCCTGGCCGCGATGCGGGCCCGTGGCAACACGCTGCTGGAAAGCAAGATCATCACAGCCGCGGCACTGCTCAACCTGGCGCTCGACCCCATATTCATCTTCGGTCTGTTCGGCTTTCCCAGGCTGGAGATGCAGGGGGCCGCGCTGGCTACGGTGGTTTCCACCGGCATCATGCTCGCCTTCACCCTGCTCTATCTGCATGTGCGCTTGCGGGTCTACGCCCGACTGATCGCTCCGTTCCAGGACATCCTCGCTTCCTGGAAGCACATGCTGCATATCGGCATCCCGGCGATCGCCACCAACGCCATCGTGCCGCTGTCCAGCGCCATCGTGGTATCCATGATTGCTCGCTTCGGGAGCGACGCCGTCGCCGGCTATGGGGTGGCCATGCGCGTGGAGCCGATATTCCTGATCCCGTTTTACGCCCTGTCCGCCGTTTCCAGCCCATTTTTTGGACAGAATTTCGGCGCCGGCCAGCTCGATCGCCTGGTCGAGGCCCGTCGCGTCGTGGCGCGTTTTTGCCTGGCCTTTGGCCTGGGCCTGGCCGCGCTTCTGTGGTTGCTGGCCCGACCACTGGCGGGCCTGTTCAGTGACACGCCCCAGATACTGCAAGTCGCGGTTCAATACCTGTACCTCGTGCCTCTTTCCTACGGGGCGTACGGTCTCGTCATGTCGACCAATGCTTCTTTCAACGGCATGGGCAAGCCTTTACCGGCGGTCATGATTTCGGCTTCGCGGGTGATCCTGCTGTTCCTGCCGCTGGCCCTGCTCGGGCGCTGGCTGTTTGGCCTGCCGGGTCTGTTTGCGGCCAGCACGGTGTCCAACCTGACCCTGGGCCTGATCGGCTTTCTGTGGCTGGGGCGCGTGGTCAGGAAGTCACGGGATTAAGACGCGAACGCGGTCTCGCTCCAGGTTTCTTCCACCCATTTGCGAATCTTGAGAGCTTCGACCCAGCGGTCGGAAAGCTCCCGACCCTGTGCATCGGTCATGGCATAAGGCGGCGGCCCGAGCTCGCACAGAAAATGCAGGGTTGCTCCCTCCGCATTGCGTTCCCGCCACATCCCGATACCCTCCCGCCACCATTGCCGGAACTGCGCCACCCAGTCGGCGTGCTGCGGAAAGTCAATCTGCACCTGGACCTGTTCGCGGTTGGCAATACGGCCCTGGAAACAGTCGGAACGGCGCAGAATACGCTGCATGAATTCATGATCACGCGCGGACAGCGGCAGCCGCATCTCGCGGTCGATGACGTAATGTGACAAGTCGGCGCACAGGCGCATGTCCGGCACCTGCTCAATCAGTTGCAGCGTAAAGTAGAGGTCATTGAGGGTGCAGTCACGGTGTGTTTCGAACAGCACCGTCAGACCTGCCGCTTCGGCGTCCGCCATCCACCGGCGAATGACCGGCACGGCTTCAGGCACGGTCAGTGGCATGACCTGGCCGATCACGTTCACCAGGCAGGCATCGAGTTCCAGCGCCAGGTCCAGCAGCGGCGTAAGTTCGTCCACGGTCGCGGGAAACGCGTTGACCATGCACTTGAGCCCGAATTGGCGATACAGCGGCGCGAGCTTGCGGCAGTCCTCGATCTCATGCACCGCGGGATCGATGCACAAGCCGTGGTAACCCGCCTCGGCCGCCATGCGGAAATTTTCTTCCATCGGGCGTTCCGGTCGGCCGGGCTGGCGCAACTCCATCGCCCACAACGACTGGAAAATTTCGAGGTGTTGCACGACCTCAGAAGCTCATCAGAAAGGAAACAGCGTTGCCACCGTAAACTTCACCGGCGCGTACCGCCTGCAGGTAGTCTTCCTGCATGGGCGAGGGCCGACCGTCGAGGTCGCCACCTTGGTGCAACACCCGCTGCACACGATACCTGTGGTAAATCTTCAGCTGGGTGCGGAACGGAATCACCCGGGCTGGATCACCGCTGATGTGTTCCTTGTGATAGGCCGGCAGGCGGTACCACGGCAAGGTCGGGCGGGCGTGATGCGCGTTGTGCCAGCCAAAATTCAGCGTCAGCCAGTTGAGCCATTCATGCTCGAATGACAAGGGATTGCTGAACGTGTGCAGCTGCTCGGTCGAGCGTCCGCCAAAACGCGACGGTGCGTTTTCAACGAACAGGATCGCATTGGCGCCGTAGTCATGCTGCAGGCTGTCCATAAAACGCAGCACGTGCATCATGAGCATATAAGCAACCATATAGAGAATTGCGGCTTTTGGCGCCAACAGCAGCACGGTGAAGAAAAGGCCACCACGAACCAGCAGGGTTAGTACGTTGCGGAGCCGGTGCAGTTCTCGGCCCGGAACGATGAAGGCATTGAACACCAGGATGAAATGCATCATCAGGTCATGCGCAGGGATATAGAACCACTCGAAAAACTGGATCATCCTTGCCAGCCACGGGTGACGGTGCAGGAATTCATCGTAGAGGAACCAGACCGAATCATCGTTATCCATGTGGTGGCGAAAATGCTTGTAACGGATGTCTTCGTAGGTGGTATAGAACGAGCCGCTGATCCAGTTCAGCAGCTCTCCCAGCACCGCGTTGGGGCGATTGCTGCGAAAAATGGTGTTGTGCCCGCACTCGTGGATGAGATAGGCGGCAATGGTCATCGCATGCGCCAGCCACAAGGTGGCCAGGGCATTGACCCACCATGCTTCAGCAAACAGGCCCCGCAACCCCAGGACGTATCCGCTCAAGGCATACAGCAGGGCGCCACCGTGATAAACGATGCCGGCCGGCTCGTGGAATTTCGTAACGATCGCTCTCATGGCTCTTGGGTCAACTCCGCTGTCTGCACTATTATCAACTCGAGACCGCATAGCCGCCAGCCCCGACAAGCCAATCACCCATGCATCAACCGACCTCAAGAGATGAAGCCTTCTATCGCGCCCAGAGTTACTGGCTGGACTCGCTCGAAAAAGACCTCGCACCTCGGGCACCCCTGACGCGTCGGCGTACGGCTGACGTCGTCATTATTGGCGCTGGTTTCACCGGCCTGTGGACAGCCTACTACCTGAAACGACACGCTCCGATGCTGGACGTCGTGGTCCTTGAAGCAGATATTGCCGGATTCGGCGCCTCGGGTCGTAATGGTGGCTGGGCCAGTGCCTACCTGGCGGGCATCGAGGCTATGGCGGCCGACCCCGTTCGGCGAGAAGGGGCGCTGCGACTGCAGCAGATGATGATCGAAACGGTGCCGGAAATCGCACAGGTGGCCAACACGGAAGGCATCAACTGCCATTTCGAGCAATCCGGGCACCTGGCGGCTGCGGTGTTGCCCGCGCAAGACGTAAGGCTAAGGGAGCACGTGGACGAGTTGCTCCAACTGGGTTTCAGCACGGATGACTGTCATTATCTGAATGCGCGCGAACTCGACGAAAAAATTCACATCGATGGTGCACTTGGCGGAATGTTCATGGCCCATTGCGCGGCCATAGATCCAGCTCGCCTGGTGCGTGGCCTGGCATCCGCGGTCGAAAGGCAAGGCGTGGCTGTTTACGAAAACACGCCCGCCACACACTTCGGCCCGGGTGTGGTGAACACACCATATGGGCTGGTCTGCACCGAACACATACTGATCGCGACCGAGGGCTACAGCGGTTCACTGTCTCAGATGAGACGCAAGC
>JAHEFS010000006.1:0-10176 GCA_024640045.1 Chromatiales bacterium
CCGCAGGTCGACGATCTGACGCAGGGCATTCCCACCGCTTTGCCGGCCGACGCGAATTACGAGCCAGGAACGAATGGCGCACAGTTCAGCCCCCAGGGTGGCGCGCGTCTGTCCCTGCGCGGTCTGGAAGCACTGGCCTTGTTGTTGATGGGGGATGGCCGCGTCGACGGTGTGCAGATCCTGTCCCCTGAGCGCACGGCCCAACTGCGGCAGCCCGCCTGGCAGTACGACGCCGGCCTGGGAAACATCGACCATTATGATGGGACGCTCAATGCCCGGACCGCCGGCTTGCGCATCATCAGCGGAAAAACCCCGGGAGACCGTCTTTTTACGAATGACGAGCGGCGTTGGTTCGGCCATTTTGGTGAAGCATACGGCCTGCTGGCTGGCGTATGGGTGCAACCCGAGACCGGGGAGGGCGTGATCTACGCCATTACCGGCACCGCCTTCGATCCGTACGCTGAGCCCAGTGGCGGTAAGGTCGCTCAGCCTATCGAGGCCGCAGTGCTCGCGGCGCTCAGCAAGTTGTAGGCTCTGTTGCTATGTTTCTGCGCTCGGAAAGAAATCAGTTTGATGCGTCTTATCAATACCGGTTTGACTGGGGCATGACAGCGAACACATTGTTCCTCGAGGTCAGCAACTTCACCGATGAACCTACTCGCTTGTATGCCCGTCATCCTGAGATGCTGTTCCTGTCTCAAGACCACGGACCCATCTACAAGGCAGGCTTCAGAACCAATTTCTGATTTCAGCTTTCACGGCACGAAAAAAGAGGGCCTTGGCCCTCTTTTTATTGCAGGAAATTCGCGGTCCGAGCAGGATAAATTCACACCCATTTCAGGTTCCATTGGTTTGGGCAGCGCTCATGATCGGAGCGCAACGCTAATGAAGATAAGTTTTTTGCACGGGCACGGCTTTTACAGGTAAATTATCGCGTGTCGGCAGGCCCTGGGTCCGTTCGGAGCGTTAACAGGCAACACCTGACCATGAAGTAGCGGTACCGAGGAAGCGCCCCGCTGGCTGACTTTGGGTGCATCAAGTGATTCGTTGTCTGGAGTTCGCAGTGAGTAAGCCATGAAGCATTCTTACCAGGTGAATATCCTGTCCGTGCAGGAAGTGCACACCTTGCCCGGTATCTGGCCAGACGCCGCTTTACGCCAGTTGTTGGAACTGGCGGAATTCGAGGATGCGGTCTCCGTGTCCGAGGCCGATTTGCTCGAAATGGTGCTGATGGCTTTGCAAGATCTGGGCAACCAACGCGCAGGCGAGCTGGTGCTTGAAGTGATTTTCGGCGATACGATGAGGCCGGGCGTGCGCCAAAATCTGGTTGACGATCTGCAGGAAGATGAACCGTGGGCTGATTTCGCCACTGTTTCGCAACAGCGTGGTCTGTTCATTGCAGTTGTGTTGCTGCACCAGGCATTTCCAACGCGTTACGGTACGCCCGATGCGCTGAAGTTACGGTTCTCGGTTCGGGCGTTGTCTGAATCGGGCATGGCGGCGATGGAGTCTGCAGAGCCCGCATGGGTCATGCGTCTGCTCGCCTGCGGTATGACCGATACGGATGTCTTGCCACGCCTGTACGAGGAAGACCTGGCCGCAGGCCCATTTCCGGATGCGCCAGGCCTGATCTGGCAGTTCGAAACCGCTGCGAAAGACGCGGCGGACGATCGCCGCAGCCGTACTTTCGAACTGATTTCCGCGCGCCTCTGGTTCAGCCCCCTGTCGAGGGGCCTGGAATTTCAAGCGGATGTGCCCGCTCCCCTGGAGCTTGGCAAGCCACGGTAGCGTTGCGACGTCCCCGCTTTGGGGTCCAGTGGCTGTCCTGGAACAGGCTTTCAAGTTGTAACCCTGTGCTGACCGTTGTTTTGGGAATCATCGACATCAAGGCCGGCGTGGAGTATGTTTTGTGTCGTAGACGTTTCAGCTGGTCACGGCGTCGGGCGGTAGCACCCAACCACAAAGGCGTGCATCTTCGGCGGTTGTCTACGGTTTTCGTAAACGGGAGCGTCCCATCCACTTTCCACGAACTGCATCTCGGCATGCAAGGAAGAAAGTAATGAAACAACTGCAGAATTTTATTAAACCCATCGCCGGACTTGTTGTGCTCATCGCCCTGGCGGGCTTGGCAGCTTGCGGAAAACAGCAGCAGACGGCGGCGGTCACGGCAGCCCAGGAGCCGGAAAAAGAAACCATAGTCTGGCGACTCGCCCAGACCTGGGGTACCGGGTTCCCGATTTTCGGAGACGCCGTCATCAACATGGCCGACATGGTGAAAGAAATGTCCGGCGGCGAGTTGGAGATTCGGATCGATTCTGCCAATAAGCACAAGGCAGCTTTCGGTATCCTCGACATGGTCAACGCTGGCCAGTATGAAATGGGTCATTCTGCCTCTTACTACTGGAAGGGCAAGGATGCCAGCACCATGTTCTTTACCACCATGCCGTTCGGGATGATCGCCCCGGAGCAATACGCCTGGTTCTACTACGGTGGCGGCATGGAGTTGATGAAGGAGGTTTACGACAAGCACGGAGTGTATTCCTTCCCCGGCGGTAATACGGGTAACCAGATGGGGGGCTGGTTCCGCAAAGAGATCAATACGCTGGATGACCTGAAAGGCCTCAAGATGCGTGTCCCCGGATTTGCCGGTGAGGTTCTCTCCAAGCTGGGAGTGGTGGTGACCAATATTGCTCCGGGTGAGCTTTACACGGCACTTGACCGCGGCACGATCGACGCCCTGGAATGGGTTGGCCCTTCGCTGGACCTGAATATGGGTTTCCAGAAAATTGCACCTTACTACTACACCGGCTGGCATGAGCCGGCCACTGAATTGCAGTTCCTGGTCAATAAGGGAAAATTTGATGCGCTGCCAAATCACCTGCAGAAGATTCTGACAATCGCTATGCAGTACGCGGCTTACGACATGTACGCGCGTTCCTATCATGAAAGCGCTGTGAACTGGGCATCGATCGAGAAGGAATATCCGGAGGTGAAAATACGCACTTTTTCCCCGGAGATCATCTCGGCCATGAAGCAGGCCAACGATGAACTGCTTGCCGAGAATGCGGCGAGCGATCCGACCTTCAAGGAAATTCTCGATTCACAAAATGCGTATATGAAGATGGCGAGGAAGTGGACCGAGATTTCCGATTACGCCTATCTCAAAGACAATATCGAGTAGTTCTTGCCGGACCCCCTGGCCATGCGGCCAGGGGGTCTTTTGCGCCAAGGGAAAGCCATGCTCCTGAAGCTGGAAAAAGTTTTTGACCGCTTCTCCGACGTGATGGGGTGGGTGGCTGGTGCGCTCAATTTGGTCATGTTGCTCAATGTCTTTTACGACGCTATCGGTCGTTATTTCTTCAATACCGGTTCGATCGCTTTGCAGGAAATGGAATGGCACCTGTTTGCCATGGTGTTTCTGTTTGGTATTGCTTACGCGCTCAAGGAGGATGGTCACGTCCGCGTCGACGTGCTTTACGATCGCTTCTCCCCGCGCTGGAAAGCCATTGTCAACATAGGCGGTACCTTAATCTTGCTGTTGCCGCTGAGCCTGTTGATTATTGAAGGATCAGTCTGGTATGTGACTGAGGCATTCACGTCCGGTGAAATCAGTGGCGACCCGGGCGGCCTGCGGCACCGCTGGCTGATCAAGATGGTGATCCCGGTGTCATTTGTTTTCCTGATCGTCTCGGCGACCGGCTTCGTGCTCCGAAACATCAACGTCTTGAGGGGCGCTGAAGTACTTCCAGAACATCATCACGAGGAAGATTTGCTCTGATGGCGGACCTGATCGCTCATACCGCAGTGAAACGGACCCGTGTTCTCGTCGCGGCTGCTTGCTCCAGTCGCGGGCTGCTGGCAGCCTGGCAGACAAAAATGATGGGGAGATCCGGCCAATGACCGGGTTGATCATGTTTGCGGTGGCATTGCTGATGTTGCTGCTGGGTTTTCCGGTAGCATTCACCTTCGGCGGCATCGCAGTCTTTTTTGGGCTCCTGACCGAGGGGCCGGAAATATTTTCCCTGATGCCGCATCGCATCTGGTCGATCATGAACAACACGATCCTGATGGCCATCCCGTTGTTCATCTTCATGGGCATCATTCTGCAGAAATCCAGACTGGCGGAACGTCTGCTTGAATCAATGGGGTTCCTGTTCGGTGAAATCCGCGGAGGAATTGCTATTTCCACCATATTGGTGGGCGCTTTGCTGGCCGCATCCACGGGTGTGGTCGGCGCCAGTGTCGTGGCCATGGGCGTTATCTCTTTGCCGGTCATGCTCAAGTACAACTATGACAAGCGGCTGGCGTCAGGCACGATCTGCGCCGCCGGCACATTGGGGCAGATCATTCCGCCATCCATCATCCTGATCATCCTTGGCGATGTTTTCCAGGAACCGGTCGGCGACCTTTTCAAAGCGGCCTTGTGGCCCGGCCTTTCGCTGGTCGGAATTTATATCGTTTACATCGTTTTCGTTACCCTGATGCGCAAGGACCTGGCTCCGCCTATCAGGCTGGATCAGATGTCGGGGTCAAAAAAGCACCAGGTCTGGCAGGCAGCCAAGGCGATCATTCCGCCCCTGGTGTTGATCACGCTCGTGCTTGGTTCGATCCTCACGGGTGTTGCTACCCCGACGGAGTCCTCCGCGGTCGGGGGCGTTGGCGCCATTTTGCTGGCATCTCTTTATGGCCGGTTTTCGGTTCGCATGATCTGGGAGAGTTCGCTGGAAACGGTCAAGATCACCGCCATGGTTTTCGCCATTCTGATCGGTGCCACTGCATTCTCAATGGTATTTACCTACACCGGCGGCGACTGGGTGGTTGAAGAGTTCATGCTTGGCCTGCCCGGTGAAAAGTGGGGCTTCCTGATCCTTTCCATGCTGGTCATCACGGTGCTTGGCTTTTTTATCGATTTCGTCGAAATTTCCTACATTGTGGTGCCGATCCTGGCGCCGATAGCTGTCAGCCTCGATATCAATCCCATCTGGTATGCCATCCTGGTGGCGATGAATTTGCAGACCTCATTCCTGACCCCGCCTTTCGGGTTTAGCCTTTTTTATCTGAAGGGTGTTGCTCCACCCGAAGTCAGAACCACAGACATTTATTCGGGCGTCATGCCCTTTATCGTTTTGCAGATGATCGTCCTGGGTATCCTGGTGGTGTTTCCGCAATGGTTCGGGTTCTCGGCGCATTAACCAGGCACTCGGTTTTCGAGCGCTGCAAATTGGCCTGGTCCGCAAACAGGCGTGACCAAGCAAAATTTGAGCACTGCGTGGCCGCTATCGCGGCTTCTTGGCTGGAAGCTGTGTCAGGCTGAAACGGGAAGGTTTTTTGGAAACCTATCAACTGGTCAAAATCGCACTGGCTGTCGGCATGGTGGTGCTGTTATCGCTGATTGCCGAACGTTCCGGTCCCCGGTTGGCAGGAGTTCTGGCGGGATATCCGCTGGGCGTCGCTCTCGCGCTGTTCTTTATCGGTTATGAAATCGGTCCCGGGTTTGCTGCGCGTAGCGCTGTATTCACCCAAGCGGGTCTGATCAGCAATCTATGTCTGACCGCCGGTTACCTGCTGGGCCAGAAATTGTTGCCGCGCCAGGGCGTGCTGGCAGCCAGCGTGTGCGGGATTGCTGCGTTCGTGTTGGCCGGGAGCCTGTTGCAGTGGGTGCCCGGTATCCTGCCTTTGCAACTTTCGTTGACGGCACTGGCCATCACATTGTTTTCCTTTGTCTATCGCACCTTGCCGGAGCATAGCGTTCAGCGTCGGCCGATGACGCTCGCCACAACACTCGTGCGTGGTTTGATCGCAGCGGCCATTATCGTGCTCGTCACCGCGCTGGCCCACGTTCTGCCGGAGCGTTGGAGCGGACTGCTGGCGGGGTTTCCTTTCACCATGTATCCGCTTCTGCTGCTGATGCATATAAGCTACGGTCCGCAGATGGTCGTCACGATCATCAAGCACTACCCGGTTGGCTTGGGTTCGCTGATGGTCTATGCCCTGGTCGTGGCACTCAGCTATGTTCCTCTGGGTATTTACCTGGGCACCGCCCTGGGCTTCCTGGTGGCGACGATCTACCTGGCCGCATTTGTCAGTTTCAAGAACTGGTGGCTGCTTCGACGCAGTTAACCGCGCCTGATTTAAACAAGTGTCGCGGGGTTGGCGGAATGACTCAGACCGCTACCCCGAACAGTCTGCCGACGGCAGCGGTCAGGACCATGGCCAAGGCCCCCCAGAACGTTACCCTGGCGGCTCCCGTGGTCATGGAGGCTCCTCCGGCGTAGGCAGCCAGTCCGCCCAGGCCGGCGAGAAACACCAGTGACAGTCCGGCGACAGCCGGGATTAATTTCGTAAACGGGACGAGCCAGGCGGTCAGCAGGGGCAGCGCCGCACCGACGGTGAACGTTCCGGCAGAGGACAGGGCCGCCTGGATTGGGCGTGCGCGGACGATTTCGTGAATGCCCAGCTCGTCTCTGGCGTGTGCGCCGAGTGCATCGTGTTCCATGAGCTGTTTGGCTACCTGCGCGGCGAGTTCCCGATCAAGCCCCCTTTTCCGATAGATATCAGTGAGTTCCCGTGCTTCGGCTTCGAAGTTGTTTTCCAGTGCAGCTTTCTCCAGCGCAAGATCGGCATCTTCCGTGTCCGATTGAGACCGAACCGAGACGTACTCACCGGCGGCCATGGACATGGCTCCGGCGACCAGCCCTGCAGCACCGGCCAGCATAACCTCCATGTGGCCGGTGTTCGCCGCCGCTACCCCGATTACCAGGCTGGCGGTGGAGACGATGCCATCATTTGCGCCCAGCACCGCGGCGCGCAGCCAGCCGACCCGATGAATTTTGTGATGTTCCTGGTGACTCATAGCGGCTCCGTTCTTTTTCGGTCCGGACGAAAGGGTCAGGGTAAAATGCCAGAGTAAGTTGTCAGAGTAAACCTGCAACGGTGGGTGGCGCTCGTCCGCGCGCTCGTTTAACTTATTGCACGCGCGCAGGTGACCGTCGAGTAATCATTCCACCCGGTCGGCCCGCTTTGCGCAAAAGGGTGGGGTGGACAGCGCCGGAGTGAAATGTGACAGGGAACAAAAACCAACAACCAGGCCCAACTGAGACACCTTTGCGAGCGATAAGGTGACCCGGTATGTCCCCCATATCGATGGTTTGAGAACCATCGCTGTCCTGTCTGTATTTTTCTTCCATCTTGGGTTTTCCGGGGTCGATGGCGGATTTGTGGGGGTGGATATTTTCTTCGTGATCAGCGGCTATCTGATCACCAATATCCTCAAGACATCTTCGGAAAGAGGCACCCTCAAGCTCAGTGCTTTCTACGCAAGACGCGCCCGGCGGTTATTTCCGGCATTCGTCACGATCTTGCTCGCCTGCCTGGTCGCGGGTCTCTTTCTGCTGAGCCCGGCGCGCCTGGCGGAGATGGCAAGGAGCGCGAACTATGCCCTGTTTTCCATTTCCAACTTCTTCTTCTATTTCAACAGCGGCTATTTTGACCTCGATTCGAAACACCAGATCCTGTTGCATACCTGGTCACTGGGCGTTGAAGAGCAGTTTTACCTGGTATGGCCGTTGCTCGTCGGGTTGATCGCCCAGCGCATTCCCCCGAAACAGCAGCTCGCCTGGATCATCGCGGTGACGCTTGTGGGCGCAGCGGTTTGCATCGTGGTCACCCGGTTTGATCCTGGTCTCGCTTTTTACATGATGCCATTCCGGGTGGGTGAATTTGGTATCGGGGCGCTGCTCTGCTGGCTTCAGAAGCCAAGCAGTCACGGTAAGTTGAGTGAATTGGCTACGTTGACGGGCTTGATATTGATCATTGCCTCCATCGTCTGGATCAATGAAGGCATCGCCTTCCCGGGGGCGGTGGTCCTGGTTCCGTGTATCGGTACTGCCCTGGTCATACATTACGGCGGTGTTTCACACACGGGCTCCCGGTTCGTCGGTCATGCGGCGATGGCCTACTTGGGCAGGATTTCCTACTCTCTATACCTGGTTCACTGGCCTTTAATCATCTACTACCAGCAGGTGTTTGGGTCCGATCTGGCCCTTGGCGATCAATTAGCGATCCTGGTTGTGGCGGTGATCGTGGCGGCCGCCATGCAGAAGTACATTGAGTTGCCGTTCAAGGAGCCCGGTTCGTTTTGGCCCACCACACGCCGGGTTGCCGTGGTGTATGCGGGTACGCTGGCGGTCTGCTTCGTGGTGTTTTCAGGCACCTGGCAACAGGGTGGCCTTCCGGGGCGGTTTCAGTCTCAGATCCGAGACATTACTTTGGTGACGGACGAAGAAAAGCAAAAACGTTTCAAGCCCTATTCCGCGATGTGCGAGACGCGAGGTTGGAAATCGTGCAACGACCTGGTCGACGACCAGGAAAACCTGGTGATACTGGGGGATAGCCACGGCATAGACGGATTCAACATCCTCCAGCCTTGGTCGGCAAGTGTGCACACCGTATTACGGACGGCGACCTCATGCCCTCCCATGACGGAGGAAGACTTCGAAAAGCTGGTAAAACCAACGTGGGAGAGCTATGAGAAGTGCCGTAATAACTCAAAGTTGATTTCCGATACGGGTTTCTATGCGGACGTAAGCTATGTCGCCATTTCGGCCCACTACTACTCGTACACGCCCGCCTATCTTGATCGTTTTCTGACTAAGGCCGATATTCCGGATCGGGTTGGGATTCTCATTTTCGGGAATGCGCCGGTATTCGAGGATGACCTGCCTGAATTGATCGTCCAGCACGGCACCCTGGCAGGGTTGCAGGAATATGTTGCCAGGTCGCTGGTTGACAAATCCTGGGAATTCGAGGAGGGGCTGAAGCGCGTTGCTGCGAAGCATGGCGCGCGGTTTGTGTCGAAGTTCGAAGCGTTTTGCGACCCCGACAGTAAGACCTGCAAGATTTTTATTGGCGACGACGAAAAACTTCTGACCTACGATAAACACCATTTAAGCCTGGATGCAGCCAATTACCTGGGGCTTGAGTTGAGCCAACGGAACCAGGACATCTCAAGCCTGTTTCAACCCTCCGGCAGTTCCCCACAACAAGGCTTTCAATCGGCCAGGTAGATACACTGCCCAAAAACGCTACATCTCAGAAATGTTGAACATGCATCATCCTGAGCGCTGGAGTCAGCAAACCTTAGAGGGAGTGTAAAAAAGCATCCAGTTCGGCGGAATCGGCCAAAATGGATTTGGCTTCAACAATCCTGACCATTTCGAGGACTTTTCGGACGGATGGCTGAGGGCTGAGCAGGAGCAGGCAGCCGTTCCGGGAATCCATCTCCATGCGAGCGGTGAACAGCGAGCGTATGCCGGCGCTGCTCAGGTACTCGAGTTGGACCAGATTGAAGACAAGCACCCTGATTTCCGGCCCAAAGAACTCGCCGAGTCCGGCGTCGAAATCTGTTGCTGTTTCGCTGTCCAGACGACCTTCCAGATGAACGGTCAATGTTCCTGTTTCGGGGGTGTCTGAGCGGATAACCAAAGACATAACGGCACTTCCAATGGCAAGATTGTTTGTGTTCTAGTTCTGGCAGCACAACGCAACGGGCCGGCCAATGCCGTGTCTGCCACACCTGCGGGCCAGCGGTGAATGTTACCTCATACCGCGACCAATGGGGTGAGAGTAAAGACTTCTGAGACTGTTCAGGCCCGGTTCAGTGAAGAGGATTTATGCTATTAACCATGGTGATTGATCGTGCTTACGATGAACCCTGGTCTCGGGCCGGGGCGCCGGGCCAGGACTCACATTAGTGCATTGTAAATACGTGAATTCTTCTCATTTGTTTTGCGGTAAAATTGCAGTTGCATGCCGTTTTACGGGTGATGTGTACCTATTAACAAGAGGTAATAAGGATGGACATGGTTAAGAAAGTCAGCAAATTGAGGATTGCATTTCTGGTACTTGCGTTTGCTTTGGTGAGCTTGTCCGGGTCAGTGACCGCGGGCGATGAAGGCTGCGTGATGTGTCACGCCGGTCCCCTGGCATTGAATACACTGCTGCCGGCAAAGAATGAAAATCATCCGGATATTGGGATGATGGTGAATACGGTGCCAACCGATTGCGCCATGTGCCACGCCGCGGGTACGGAAATGGCGCTGATGGCGCTGGTTCACCCGAAGCATGAAGGTGTGGACTGCCAGAACTGTCATGTCGTGGACGACGCGGGTGTTCCGA
>JAHEFS010000006.1:10276-37730 GCA_024640045.1 Chromatiales bacterium
ACCGATTGCGCCATGTGCCACGCCGCGGGTACGGAAATGGCGCTGATGGCGCTGGTTCACCCGAAGCATGAAGGTGTGGACTGCCAGAACTGTCATGTCGTGGACGACGCGGGTGTTCCGACTTCCATCAAGACGGGCGCCAAGAACTGGTAGTCGTCTTCAAGTCTTTGAAGTGACGGGCCCGCGTATCGCGAGGTACGCGGGTCCGGTTCGGCGCCTCCGCCAAGATAGGAAAGACATCCCCACTCTGAGATTCCGCCGGGAGGCCCGATATGAGAAATAGCCTGATTCTTGCCCTGTTTGCAGCCCTGGCCATTTCGCCGTCCTGGGCTGGCCAATATAACGCCATTGTTGATATCGGAGACCCGATGCCCGAGTTCACGGGGCTGCCGGCTATCGACGGTTCCAACTATTCGTCTGCCGATTTCGACCAGGATGTCCTGGTCCTGGTATCCCTGGCCAATCATTGTCCGTGGGTCCGCGGTATGGACGCCGGGCTGGTTGAACTGGTTCGTCAATTCGAGGGCCGCAGTGTCGGTGTGGTCGGCTTCAGTGTGAATCATCTCGAGGAAGACCGCCTGCCGGCGATGATCGAGCATGCCCAACGCGTGGGCTACAACTTCGTCTACGTCTACGACGAAAGCCAACAACTTGGTCGGGACCTGGGTGCCACCCGGACCCCCGAGTATTTCGTCTATGACGGTGAGCGGAAACTCGCCTATACCGGGCTTTTGACCAACTCTCCGGCGCGCGAGACCCGTGACGGCGAGATCATGTTTACCAACGGTGAGCCCACGGAATTTTATGCCCGCGACGCGATCGATGCGGTGCTGGCGGGGGGGCTGCCGGATCCGGCTGAAACCCGCGCCCAGGGCTGTAGCGTCAAGTACGAATAGGGTGGGGCGTGTGACGCTGAGAGGCGTGTTGATGAGTATGGCCGCGGGCTGGCTTGTCGTGGCCGCCCCGTTGCCGGCGGAAGAATCGTCCGGTTCACCCAGCCCCATGCAGGTGATTTCACTGCAGGAATGGCGTTCCATCGTTAAACCCCGGCCTGCTGATGTCGTCGTGGTAGCTGACCTGTGGGCCAGCTGGTGCGTTTCATGTATCGAGCGGTTCCCCAGAATGGTCGAGATGGCCGAACGCTTCCGGGACCGGAGTGTGCGTTTTGTCACGCTCAACCTCGATGACCCCCAGGACCGGTCCGGGATCGACTGGTCGAACGATTTCCTGGCGACGCTGGGTGGGGAATTCTCTCATTACCACCTGGCAGAAAACATGGTTCTTTCTTTCGAGGAATTGGACCTGATGTCGCTGCCGGTCGTGCTGATCTACGATGGCAGCGGCGAGGAACGGTTTCGGTTGACCAACGACAACCCGAATCAGCAGTTCACTGAGTCTGATGTGGAAGCCGCGATTGTTGAACTGCTGTCTGAACATAAGCCTGGATTGGAATAGCGGCCAGCCCCGCGGTTTCGTGCATCACGCAACCCACCCATAAAAATCCCGGGTTAGAGACACTACTGCTTGCGATCTCCATTCCTGCGATCGTGTTCTTCAGCCGGTTTTCTTGCTAATACATAGAAGCACAATGTATGATGCTTCTATGTATCTACAGACTGCACGACAAAACCTGGAATACCAAGCCGCATGGATATCGGGAAAGATCTGGTAGCGGCATGCGCCACACCCCTGGTGTTGTCCATCCTCCGCGAGGGTGAGAGCTATGGCTACGCCATCATCAAGCGGGTGGATGAACTCTCCGGCGGCGAGTTGCAGTGGACCGACGGCATGCTCTATCCCGTGCTGCATCGACTGGAACGCCAGGGTTTCGTGAAGGCGACCTGGGGGAAGTCGGAAACCGGAAGGCGCCGCAAGTATTACCGTCTTACGGATGCGGGCGCACAGGAACTTTCCCGGCAGCAGCGGCAGTGGGAAGTCGTGAACGAAACGCTGAACCGAACCCCGTTCCATTCTTTTGAACCCTTACCGCAGCCCGCCTGACGCCGGGTGCAGGGAGACGTAGACGTGTTGGAAGAACGCATCTCCGAATGGCGGTCGCATTTGCTTCGACGCCAGGCCATCCAGTCCGCAGATGTGGATGAGCTCGAAGATCATCTCCGCAGTCAGGTGGATGAACTGAAAGGGGCGGGCCTGGCCGAGGACGAGGCTTTTCTCATAGCCATCAAGCGCATCGGAGCACTCGAGGCCATTTCCCGGGAGTTCGCCCGGGAGTATTCCGAGCGGTTGTGGAAACGGCTGGTTTTGGCGCCGGGTGACAATCGTGGCGGGGCAGCGTGGAACGTCGAGGCGACGGTCGCGGTGGCACTCGCAGTGGTTGCTGCTATCGCGTTCAAGGTACCGGAGCTTTTCGGACTGCACCTCGACGCCGATCAGGAAATCGATTCTTTTTACTGGCGCAACATGGGCTTTTTCGCGCTTCCTTTCCTGGCGGGTTTCTTCGCATGGAAACGGGCGCTGGCGCCTGGCCAGCGTTTGCGCTTGGTCGTGCCATTCGCGGCAGGGCTGCTGGTGATTAACTTGTTCCCGTTCAGGCCCGGGGGGCACACAGAGTTGCTCTCCTCGCTGCACATCCTCATTGCCCTGTGGTTGGTGGTGGGTTATGCCTACGCCGCAGGTGACTGGCGTGACCACAACCGGCGCATGAACTTCATACGGTTTTCCGGCGAGTGGTTTATTTACTATGCGTTGATCGCGCTGGGCGGTGGCGTCCTGATGCTGATCACGACATTCATATTCCAGGCGATCGGTTTGAACGCCGAAGCGTTCCTGGTCACCTGGGTCCTCCCGTGCGGCGCGTTGGGTGCCGTGCTCATCGCTGCCTGGCTGGTGGAGGCCAAACAGAGTGTCATCGAGAATATGGCGCCGGTGCTTACGATGATTTTCACGCCGCTTTTCACCCTTGCTTTGGCGATCTTTCTCTTCACCGTACTCTGGACCGGAAGGGGCATCGACCTGGAGCGCGAGGTGCTGATAGGTTTCGATCTTCTGCTGGTCCTGGTGGTGGGCTTGATCGTGTACGCGATTTCAGCACGCGATCCGCAGAAAGCGCCTGGATTCTTCGATGCCCTCCAACTGGTTCTGGTGGTATGCGCCCTGGTGGTGGATGCATTGGCGCTCTGGGCCATTCTCGCGCGTATCTCCGATTTCGGTTTCAGTCCGAACAGGGTCGCCGCGTTGGGTGAAAACCTCATCCTGGTGGTTAACCTGGCGTGGGCCGCTGTCCTGTATTGGCGCTTTCTCAAAGGCCGGGCCGGTTTCGCAGCTGTGGAGCGGTGGCAGACGGCGTATTTGCCGGTGTACGCCGCCTGGGCCAGCATTGTTGTGGTGCTGTTTCCCCTTGTTTTCTGGTTCGAGTGAGGCAGCTGCCGGGATTTTACTGCCCGCGACCTCGCGCATACTGCCAGCCACATGGTTCTTGCTGCAGAGGGTGCCATCGCCTGGGTTTTCATGGTCTCGAGGGCCGCCCGACACAGTTGCGATAAATTTACGCTATGCTCAGGAGGTACCGAATTTTCGGTGAACGGAGAGATAAGGAAAAGCAATGAAGGCAGAAAAATTCACAAAGTCCGCCCTCACGGCCACCTGCGCGTTCGTGCTTTGTGCGAACGTAGCGGCGGGTGAGTCAGTCGAGGACAAGATTGCACGGGCCATGTCGGCCGCACCTCCCGCTGTCAGCGGCGATGCCACGGTTGTCGACTCCGACGGAACAGTTTTGAAGAAAGGCGGTAACGGCTGGACCTGCATGCCGGACACCATGCCGGGCGACAAGGCGCCGATGTGCAACGACGAGACATGGATGAAAATGATGATGGCGGTGGGCAGCCAAGGCGAATTTCAGACCGACCGTATCGGCATTTCATACATGCTCAACGGTGAACCGTCGGGTGCGGGAGTGAGTAACTCATCGCCCTATCACCCCGACCCGAGGAATGCGGAAGATTACGTCGAAACCGGCCCGCACCTCATGATTGTCGTTCCCAAAGAGATGCTGGAGGGCCTTACCCGTGATCCCGGCACTGGCGGTCCATACGTGATGTGGGGTGATACGCCGTATGCGCATATCATGATCCCGGTGTCGATGGACGGGAAAGGCGTGGTCACGAAATAGCGCCAGACGGGATTCAATAAACGGCCGTGGCCGATCCTCAAAATGTCGGTGGGAAAACCAGGTCAGCCGTGAGTGCTTGAAACGGGTGACCACCGCAAGGTGGTCACCCGCTCAATTCGTTGATTATTTACGGTCCGCCAACGGAACGTAATTAACCTCGGTGTTGCCGGTATAAACCTGTCTTGGCCGGGTGATCCGGTGGGTCGGATCATCCATCAATTCCTTCCATTGGCCAATCCAGCCGGGCAGACGCCCGAGTGCGAACATGACAGTGAACATATTCACCGGAATTCCGATCGCGCGGTAGATGATGCCGCTGTAAAAGTCCACGTTCGGGTACAGTTTCCGCTCGACGAAATAATCGTCTTCGAGTGCCGCCGCTTCCAGCTGTTTTGCCAGATCCAGAATCGGGTCCTCGATGCCCATCTTGCTCAGGACCTTGTCGCAGGCACCCTTGATGACCGTGGCTCGCGGGTCGAAGTTCTTGTAGACCCGATGGCCGAATCCCATCAACCGGAAGCTGGAGTTCTTGTCCTTGGCCATCTTGACGAATTTGCTGACATCGCCGCCATCCTTGCGGATGGTCTCGAGCATCTCGATGACTTTCTGGTTCGCGCCACCATGCAACGGCCCCCACAGGGCCAGGATACCGGCCGCGATCGAGGCGTACAGGCTGGCGTGACTGCTGGCTACGGTGCGCACGGTAGCGGTACTGCAGTTTTGTTCATGATCGGCATGCAGGATCAACAGCAGATTAAGCGCTTCTTCGACCACCGGATCGGGCTCGTAATCGCGGGCCGGAACTGCAAACATCATGCGCATGAAATTGCCGCAATAGGAGAGCGAATCATCCGGGTAGATAAAGGGTTGGCCGATCGACTTCTTGTAAGAGAAAGCGGCCAGCGTGCGAATCTTGGAGATCAGGCGCGCTGCGTTCATGTCGAATCCACCCACCCCATCGGCTGCTTCGCTGTAATAACCGGACAGTGAAGCGACCATGGCGGAGAGTATCGCCATCGGATGTGCTTGCCCCGAGAAGGTGGAGAAGAAAGTCTTCATGTCTTCGTGGAGCAGTGCGTGGTGATTCAGGTTGTCTTCGAAGGCTGTCAGTTCCTGCTGGTTGGGCAATTTGCCATAAATGAGCAGGTAGCAAACTTCGACGAATGATGCCTTGGCGGCCAGTTGTTCGATGGGAATACCGCGGTAGCGAAGAATGCCTTTTTCGCCGTTCAGGAAGGTAATTCCGCTTTGGCAGGAGCCGGTATTGCCATAACCCGGATCCAGCGTGATGTGGCCGGTCTGGGCGCGCAGCTTGCTGATGTCTACAGCTTTTTCATTTTCTGAACCCGTGATCACCGGCAACTCGATGGACTGGCCATCGGGAAGGTGCAGAACGGCGTTATTTGAAACAATTTCTCGAACGGTACTCTGTGACATCGTTGTGTTCTCCATTCAAACCCGGAACCACCAAGAGGGAGGTTCCGCCTAACTGCACTTGATATCACACGGGGCCTTTCGCTCATCAGACATGGATCAAATAAGAGCGTGAAAACATGAATTCACAGTGAAATGACGGGGGCTTGGGGTTAAGGTTGAACGGAGTTGGCCAGAAAACAGTGTATTTTCACTAAGGAGACCATTATGTCGAGAAATACACGCGGTGCGACCGGGGCCGGAATCGGTTTTGGTGTGGCGCTTGCGATCACCATTTCCTGGAGTGCTAACAAATCCATACTTTGGGCGATTCTGCATGGCGTTTTGACCTGGTTCTACGTGATCTACTACGCCATCCGCTACCAGTAGAAAGCACCGTGAAGCCTTTGCAATCCAGCCAGGCGAGGTCTATCCGGCGAACCTAATTCGTCCGCCCATTTTGGGTATAAAATATTTCATCCATTCAGCAAGGAAAAAACAATGCAACTCAGGGTTCAGGAAAGGTTCGTCAAAGCGCTTGCCGTCATCGGTTTCTGTTTCGCCATGTCGTCCGGTATCCAGGCAAACGCAGCTGATCTTATTTCCTCGCTGACCAGCCAGTTGGGCGTTACCAATGAACAGGCCACGGGCGGCGCCGGGGCGATTTTTGATTACGCGAAAAAGAATCTCAGTGTCGAGGATTTTTCCAAGATTGCCAGTGGTGTGCCAGGCATGGACAAGCTGCTTGAAGCCGCGCCTGATCTGGGGGGCGATTCGGCCCTCGGCAAGTTGGGTGGGCTGATGGGCGACAGCACAGGCTCACTGGGCGGGTTGGCCAGCCTGGCTGGCAGTTTCGAGAGTCTCGGTCTGGATGCGGATACCGTCAGCAAGTATTTGCCGATCGTGCAGGAATATATTGGCTCCGTTTCGGGTGAAGATGCCATGAAGTTGCTGGGTGGGCTGTTTTAGGCCTGCCGAGACCTTGCTTATCGGCCTCTCTGCCGGCAGGCTGTGGGCCTGCTGGCATCATCTGCATGGCCGGGAATCTTTCTGATCCGGCCCTCAATTAACAGGAACATCCACGCGCGGTCCGCTTGGCGCTCAGTTCCGGCAGAGGCTGGTTGCGTCTTCTCTCAGGATTTCGGCCATCCGGACGGCGCTGGCGGAGGGGAAATCCGGGTCGGCGAAAATCAGGTACACCTCGCCATACCGCTCAGCGCCTTCGCGCATGGGCAAGGGCTGGAGTGACCCTTCTTCGAGCTCTTTGCGAATGGAGTCTTCCGGAAACCAGGCAAAGCCCAACCCCATGCAGGCGGCCGCAATCTGCGTTGCCTTGTGTGAAACCGTCCAGCGCTGATCAGCACCCAGCCAACCGCCACTCTCGCGGGTGCGTTGCACGGCGCTGTCGCGAATAAAAAGGTGACGGTGTTCCCGCAGGTCATCCAGGGTCAAGGCGCGACCCAGCTGGTGCAAGGGATGGTTAGGCGTTGCTGCTGCGACGAAGCGTATGCGCAGCAGGGGGTCGCCACTGAACCCCTGCGGGACATGGGGCGAAACCGCGAGATCGACCGCGCGTTCGAACAGGGCTTCATCGGTGCCGCCCAGTACGGTCTCGAACAGTTGAATCCGGGTTTGTGGGCGTTCTTCACTGAAGCGCTGCATGGAACCCAGCAGAGCCCAGGTCGGGTACACGATTTCCACCGCTATACGTAACTCCGGATCCCAGTCTTCGTCCAGTTCGGCAGCACCGCGTTCCAGTGCGTCGGCGCGCTCCACCAGGTTTTTGGATCGCCGGTACAGTGCTTCGCCGGCGGCTGTGAGCACAGCCTTGCGCCCTTGCTTTTCGAACAACTTCACATCCAGTAGCTGCTCTATTTTCTGCACTGCGTAACTCACCGAGGACTGGGTCTTGTGTACTTGTCCGGCAGCCTTCGCAAAACCGTCGTTTTCCACCACGGCAATGAATGCGCGCCACTGGTCGAGGCTGACTTTGGGATTTAACATATCGAAAAATACGATCTAATCATTCGAATATATCCATTATTAATCATAAAAACAGATAGGTAGTATGTGCCCATCACTTAAAAGACTGCAAGGAGTTCGTGCCGTGAAGACGTTATTGCAAATCCATTCCAGCCTGTTTTCAGAGCAGGGGCAATCCTCACTGTTGGCTGGACAGTTCGTTGAGCGGTGGCTGGACGCCAATCCGGGTGGGAAAGTCGTGACGCGCGACCTGGCCGCCAACCCGGTTCCGCACCTGACTGGCGAACGGTTTCAGGCATTTCTGGCCGATCCGGAAGAGCGTACTCCGCAACAGGTCAAATATGCCGCCGAGTCCGACCGACTGATCGAGGAACTCGGTTCGGCTGACGTGGTGGTGATCGGTTTGCCGATGTATAACTTCGGCATCCCCTCCACGCTGAAGGCGTGGATTGACCATGTGGCCCGAGCCGGCAAAACTTTCAAATACACCGAGAAGGGACCCGTTGGCCTGCTGTCTGATCGCCCGGTGCATATTTTCGCGGCCCGCGGTGGTTACTACGAGGGAACGCCGCGCGACACACAATCTGCCTACATCACCCATTTCCTGAACTTCATCGGCATCCGTGACATCGAATTCGTCTATGCCGAAGGCCTGGCCATGGGAGACGAACAGCGACGCCAGTCACTGGACGCCGCCGCTGAGGCGATCGATCGCCTGGCGGCCTGAACGAACCTCGCAAATTTATTACTCAAATACAGCCGGAGAGTGTCATGAATGCATTTTTGGAGAAACAGGGCAGTTGGATGATTCCGGTGGGCCGCCTGTTGATGGCCTATATTTTCGTTACGGCCGGTTACGGAAAGATCGGCGCCTACGAGGCCACGCAGGGGTATATGTCCGCCATGGGCGTACCTGGTGCCTTGTTACCGTTGGTGATCGTGGCCGAACTGGGCGGCGGTCTGTTGCTGATCCTCGGGCTGTTTACACGCTATGTCGCCCTGGTACTGGCCGGTTTTTGTATCCTGTCTGCGGTTCTGTTCCACGGTGGCTCGGCAGATCAGACACAGCAGATCATGTTCATGAAAAATCTGGCCATTGCGGGTGGCTTTCTCTTTCTCGTTGCCCACGGTGCTGGCAAAATCAGCCTGGACCATCGATTCGGCTGGTCCTGACGGGAGCAACCTGATGAACCCAGGAAGCAAGCAAAGAACATTGGGCCGCACCCTGCCGGGCGTGGCAACTTCCGATGGCGCCGGTGTTAAATTGCGCCGCAGCATTGGTTCGGGGCAGGCTGCGCGCCTCGACCCATTCCTGATGCTGGATGAATTCGGTACCGACAACCCGGGTGATTACATCGCGGGGTTTCCGCCCCATCCGCACCGCGGGTTCGAAACGGTGACCTATATGATCGACGGCCATATGCGACATGAAGATCATCTCGGCAATGTCGGCCATCTGAAGAGCGGTGGCGTGCAGTGGATGACAGCCGGCCGGGGTGTGATTCATTCGGAAATGCCGCAGCAGGAAAGCGGGCGTATGCGAGGGTTTCAGCTCTGGATCAACTTACCGGCCAGGGAGAAGATGAAGCCGGCTTCCTACCGTGACATCCCGGCGACTGATTTGCCGGAAATCGCGTTGGACCACGGTGGCCGGCTGAAACTGATCGCGGGCCAGGTGACGTTGCCCGGGGGACAGGTGATGGAGGGGGCGATCAACAGCAAGCCGGGGACCATGGTCACCGACCCCTTGTTTCTTGACTTGAGCCTGCCATCGGGCACAGAGCAACGCCTTGACGTACCGCGAGGTCATAATGCCTTCGTCTATGCCTATGAAGGCAGTGTCTCAATCGATGGAAAAACGTTGCCATCTCAGCATGCCGGCATCCTGAATGACGGGGATTTCATCCGGATCAGGGCCGGTTCGGAAAACGTGCGCCTGGTGTTGATCGCCGGCAAGCCACTGGGGGAGCCGGTCGTGCAGTATGGTCCGTTCGTGATGAACACCCGTGAAGAGATCGAGCAGGCGCTGGAAGACTATCGTCGCGGGCGGCTGACGACCGTCGGCGCCTGAGGTATCCTGACAGGCGGTAATCCATCCAGACGCTGACAAGAAGGGAGTGGCGCATGAAAACGTTTCCTGGAGGACAAAAAGGGGGTTCGCCCATTGTCACCATCATCATCCTCGCGATCCTGGCCTACGGGATTTTCGTCGGAATCCAGTACGTCCCGCAATTGATCGAATCCCGGGCCATTCAGTCCATACTCGACAGCATGCAAAACTCCCAGGGGTCCGATCCGGTAACAACGGAGGGAGCGGCCAGGGCCAAGGTCATCAGGATGCTGCAGGTCAACGAAATGAACGACATGACCGACAGTTTCTCGGTCGCAGGAAGGAGCGACGGTGTCGAAATCAGGTTCAGCTATGACCGCGAATTGAACCTGCTGTTTGAAACACGGCCCGTTCACTACAACATGTCGGTGCGCCTGGAATAGGAATCGGGGTCATCTTCAAGGGATGATGCACGCCCGGGTCCGGAGTGACTCTTTCGCAGCCCGGCCTTGAACGTCCATAAATATTTCGGAGACGATCAGATGCCGCTCAACATAAGTAAAGGCTACCGCCAGTTGGTCGCCGAGGCCGAAAAAGAGATCGAGACCATCAGCACCGAGCAAGCGCTCGAACTGCACGGCAGCGAGGATGTGGTTTTCGTCGACCTCAGGGACGTGCGCGAGTTGTGGCGCGAGGGCCTGATCCCGGGTGCATTTCATTGTCCTCGCGGAATGCTGGAATTCTGGATCGACCCCGATTCCATCTACTACAAGGACATTTTCGCCAGCGGCAAGAAATTCCTCTTCTACTGCAACCTGGGTTGGCGCTCGGCGCTTGCAGCGCAAGTGTCACAGCAGATGGGTCTCACCCCGGTGGCCCATATCGGCGGCGGCTTCCATGCCTGGAAAAAAGCGGGTGGCTCAGTGGCGAAGAAGGAGGACAGGCGCTAAGGACGTCATTGATGACGAGACCTGGGCGAAGGGCTTAGTTCAATCCGCCAAGCCACTTCCTGCAGGCGCGCCAGACCTTTCTCTGCGAACCGCGGTTCTGAAGATAATATATCGGTGCGTTCCAGCTCCTCTGCATGACAGGGACCTGAGAACAGGCTTAGCACTTCGTCCGCCAACACTGAAAACGGTGGGCCGTTCATGTCACTTTGTCGGTATTCCAGCGTGATGAGCAAGCCGGTGGCACCAGGAGACAGCACTGCCAGCAGTTTTTCAACATAAGCCGCGCGCATAGCCGGCGGCAGTGCAATCAGGGCGGCCCGGTCGTAAAAAGCAGGCATCGGCTCGGGCAGCTCCAGCTCGAACCAGTCACCGGCAACCAGGTTCCAGCCGTCTCCGTGGTATCCAGCGTTCGATCGCGTCACGGGCAGACTGTTTTCCTGGATGAACTGCGCGAGGGCATTGTCGCTCAGTTCGACTCCGGTCACCGTGTGCCCCTGCTCGCGGAGCCAGAGCATATCCCGGCTTTTACCGCACAGGGGAACCAGTACGGGCGCTGCTGGCTCAAGCCCCAGGTGCCGCCAGTAGCGGGTCAGAAGTGGGTGAAATTCGTGGCGATGAAAACCAATCTCGTTTTTCTGCCAGCGCTGGAGCCAAAAATCTGTGTCCATGGGTGATTCCCCGGGAAAACTGAAACCATATAGGATTATCCGAATGCAACCAATGGCCCAGGCAGAACTGAAAGGCTGTCGTTAGGGCACCACGTCAGAAATCATCGAGATAGGTGACATGGGCAACGAAAATGATTTCAATGGCGGGCAGGATGCTCGTGGTTTTTTCACCGAAACTTCTGTTTTCTTCCGGGATGCCACGTTCATGCCGGTCAGGGGTCGCTCCAGAGGCCACAGGAAACCCGTCAACGACGCGGGGTTTTCAAGTAAACTCTGGCCAATTAAACATTCCCTGTGTTCCGAAGTTCCAGGCCGGTTCACGGCTCATTGATCGTAACCGATGGACAGCCTCACCTTGACGCTTGATGCCGACAAAAACCCGCTAAAGCACTTCAATGCCACGGATGTTCTGGGCCTTGCCCAATTGGCCGTGCAGGCCACGACCGGTGTCGTCGGCGTGGTCGAAGGCGTGCATCAATCGGTGCGCGGCACCCTCGGGCTTCCCGCAGGCCAGGCGCCGGGCCGGGCTGCGGGCATTACCGGGCTGGTCTATCAATTGGTACGTGGAGCGACGCAGCTGGCCGGTGCCGGGACGGATGCCGCGCTGAGCCTTCTACGGTCCCCCGATGCTGCGCCGGTGTTATCCGGTGCGGATACCATCCGGCGCGAAAAGTTTTTGGCTGCTTTGAATGGGGTAATGGGCGACCACCTGGTTACCAGTGGCAGCCCTTTCGCACGGATCATGGAGTTTCGTCACGGGGATCAAACCCTTGACGAGTGTGCCCCGGCCGTCATGGCCGCTGACCCTGGCAAGGTGGTATTGCTGATTCACGGACTCTGCATGAGTGATGTGCATTGGCGCAGCGCCCCGGCGGGGGGGCTTGGTGAGGCCCTGGCTTCAAAGTGTGGCTACACGCCGGTCTACCTGCGCTATAACTCGGGGCTGCATGTTTCCCGGAACGGCATGGAATTGGCGACGCGGCTGGAGCAATTGCTGGCGCACTGGCCAGAACCCATCGAACAACTCTGCATCGTGGCCCACAGCATGGGTGGATTACTGGCCCGCAGCGCTGTCTACTATGCCAGGCAGCACGGCATGCGCTGGCCAGAGGTGCTGAAGGACCTGGTTTTTCTTGGTACGCCCCACCACGGAGCACCCCTGGAGCAGGCGGGTAGCTGGCTGGACCTGTTTTTGGGCGGTATTCCCTACACCAGGCCCTTTACCGCCCTGGGTCGATTACGCAGCGCGGGCATCACGGACCTCAGGTACGGCCATGTGCTGGAGGAAGACTGGCGGGGCCGGGATCGTTTTCGGCAGTCGCCTGACCTACGCTGTATCGTGCCTCTGCCAACGGGTGTTGCCTGCCACGCGGTGGCCGCGACACTCACGTCTCAGCGCGGCGCCCTTTCAAATCATCTTATCGGTGACGGGCTGGTGCCTGTGCGCAGCGCGTTGGGCCAGCATCGGGAGCAACAGAAAAGCCTGTCTTTCGCTGAGCCGGCGCAATGGGTGGCGTATCGCACCAATCACCAGCGGTTGCTCAGCAGCCCGGAAGTCGCTCAGAAAGTCGTGCAGTGGTTAACGTAAGGTTACCTGGGTGACTGATCGATGAAAATCAGTGGCGCCGACGCTATGGAAGAATCGTTCAAAATAAATCATTACCCGCCGCTGGAAGAAAAAATCAATATTTATTCCCACCTTGCCGGCCTGGTGCTCGGTCTGATCGGTACGGTGCTGTTGCTTAATCGTGCGAGCTTGCAGGGAGATACCTTGCGCGTCGTCAGCTTTGCAGTCTTTGGCTTTAGCCTGATGTTCCTCTACGCTGCTTCAGCCTTGTACCACAGCGCCAGAAACCCGGCCCGCAGGAACCGGCTTCGAATCGTCGATCACGCTTCTATTTACGTTTTGATCGCCGGTACCTACACACCCTTCGCGTTATTGGCTCTGCAAGGCGTGATCGGCTGGGTGATTTTTGGCGTCAGCTGGGCACTCGCTTTAACCGGCATCGTTCTGAAGCTGTACTTTACGGGGCGGTTCCACCGGACATCGACGGCAATGTACGTCCTGATGGGCTGGATCATTATTTTCGCGATCAAACCGCTGATGCAGAACCTGTCGTCCGAGGGCCTGTTCTGGCTGGTGTGCGGAGGTGTGTCCTATACGCTGGGGGCGTTGCTCTACAGCATCGGTCGAATTAAATTCAACCACGCGATCTTTCATATCCTGGTCTTGCTTGGAAGCGCCAGTCACTTCCTGTCGGTGTACTTTTACGTTTGATTGGGCCGAGACGAGACGGAATGTAGATCATGCTCTCCCGTTAGCGCGTCCTTGCCCGGATTTCACTTTCATTCTCAGGCCGTTTTCCCCGATGGTCTTTGTAGAATTCACGCACGATATCGAAAGTACCCTCGATATCATCCCCAGGGTAAAAAGTGCCCCCCAGAACGATTTGCTTCTGGCCGTGGTCGAGACAGGCCATCGCGATCGGGACCCCGGCGGCCCTTGCAACGTGATAGAAACCAGACTTCCAGTGGTCGGTTTTGCTGCGGGTGCCTTCGGGGGCCAGCGCCACGATCAGACGATCGGAACGGGCAAACAGGGCACTGATCTGCTCAATGAGATTCAGGGCCTGGTCGCGCTGGACTGGCACGCCCCCGAGGGCGCGAAAAAACCAGCCGAATGGCCGGCGAAACAAGGTATGTTTTCCCAGCCAGCGAACATCCAGTTTGAGTGCCCGGGCTGCCAGGATACCGAGCGGAAAATCCCAGTTACTGGTGTGTGGCGCCGCGATCAGCACGTACTTGTCCGTGTCAGGAAAGTCGGCAATGAGGGTCCAGCCGAGGAGTTTGAGAATTCGGCCGGAGAGCCAGGAAAACCGGGGCGGCCTGTTCGCGCGAGTCATGCGATATATTAACCCAGTAGAAGGCATCCGGGCAGGGAGTGCTGCGGGGTTACAGCGCTTCTCCCGCCGCGTGGCCCGACGACCACGCCCATTGGAAGTTGAAGCCGCCCAGGTGGCCGGTCACGTCGACCACTTCACCGATGAAGAATAACCCTGGGACGGGCGATTCCATGGTTTTGGAGGACAGGTCGCGGGTGTCTACGCCGCCCAGGGTCACCTCGGCGGTTCGATAGCCTTCCGTAGCTGCTGGTTTGAGTTCCCACTTAGCCAGTTGAAGTGCAAGTGCTTCGAGCTGGCGATCCGGCCAGTCTGCCAGCAAGTCATCTCCGCGCTCGGGCCACAGCAGGGATTCGAGTTCCTGGACCAGTTTGCCCGGCAACACCGTGGCCAGCCTGGTACGCAGCAACGAGCGCGGATGGTCGCGTTTAAGCCCCAGTAACAAGGCGGTTGAATCATGACCGGGTAACAGGTCGATGTGGATGGCTTCACCCGGTCGCCAATAGCTGGATATCTGCAGGATAGCAGGGCCGCTCAAGCCCCTGTGGGTGAAAAGCAGATCCTCGCGAAAAGCGGCTCTTTGGCTGGAAATAAGCACTTCGCAGGAAAGACCTGAGAGGTGGCCAAAATGTCCTTGCAGCTTGCCCGTGAAGGTTAACGGAACAAGCCCGGCGACCGTTGGCAGCACGCGCAGGCCAAACTGTTCCGCCAACCGGTAACCGAAGTCCGAGCCGCCGAGGCTCGGTATCGAGAGGCCGCCGCAGGCCACCACGAGCGTGTCTGCGGCCAGCTTGCCCTGGTCGGTCGCCAGGAAAAATCCATCTTTACGTGTCACGTCGGCCGTTTCGCACGACAGCCGAATTTCAACGCCCGCCTGGTGGCACTCGTCCAGCAGCATGGCCACGATCTGCTTTGAAGATTGCCGGCAGAAAAGCTGGCCACTCAACCCGTTGATGGTCTCTTTTTCGACATACTCGATGCCATGGCGTTCCACCAGTTCAATAAAGTCCCACTGCGTGTAACGGCTCAGCGCACTCTTGCAGAAATGTGGATTGGCTGAAAGAAAGCGCTCAGGGCCGATCTCGAGGTTGGTGAAGTTGCAGCGCCCCCCGCCCGACATGAGAATTTTCTTGGCGGGCTTGTTGGAGCGGTCCAGCACCAGCACGCGCCTTCCGCGCCGCGCTGCGGTCATGGCGCACATCAGGCCGGCGGCACCGGCGCCAAGGACGATGGTGTCCCAGGAGGGATTCATGTTCGAGTTGCCTTGTTGTCATCCAAGCTTATCGAGTTCAGTTTCGATTGCCTGGGTCAGCCTGGGATCGTCCGGTGCGATATTGGGGCAGAACCTGCCGACGACATGGCCGTTGCGGCCGACCAGGAACTTCTCGAAATTCCACACCACCTCCGGAGCCTTTGTGGGCTCGATCTTGTAGCCGCGCAGGTTTTCCTCCATTTCAGGGCGGCCCTGGGCCTGTGGCATTTCGGCAATCAGGTAGCGGTAGAGCGGGTGCTTTTCCGGGCCTGTTACGGTGATTTTGCTGAAAAGCGGAAACTGCACCTGGTAATTTGTGGCGCAGAATTGACGAATTTCCTCATTACTGCCGGGTTCCTGGCCGAGAAAGTCGTTGGCCGGGAATCCGAGAACCTGAAAGCCGCGGTCGCCCAATCTTTCGAATAACTTCTCCAGGCCTTCGTACTGCGGTGTAAAGCCGCATTTCGAGGCCACGTTGACGATGAGCTGTACTTTGCCCCGATATTCGTCAAGCGTTGATTCTTCACCACTGATTTTTCGGACCGGGATGTCGTAAATAGCCTCGCTCATGTCTCGCGTGCTCCTCGTTACGGATAGGTGTGCGTTCTTGGCCGAAACACTAACATGACGCGATGCCGGGCTACCACACTGGCCGGCGCCTGATTCAGAGCTTGCGCAGACGTCCCGGGTCACTGAACAGGGCGGGGTTGTCCTTATGCGCCCGGAAGGCCTCTTGCAGTGATGCGGTATCCGGCAAACGCTCGCTGACCAGGTCGGTATTGAGCGAACTCACCCTCAGTTCGCCGTTCTCATGGGTGTAGGCGAAGACGCTGAACAGGTTCGCATCATCCAGCCCGGCCGGGCCCTCATCATCCCCGGTTACCTGCAGCTGCAGAAAGCGAATACCCTCCAGCTCCGCGAGCCAGCCTTTGAAATAAATGATGCTTTCTGTGTCATGGTGTTCAACGAGGTAATAACGGCCCTCACCGCGGTCGATGACGACCTTTTCCGCGGTCGGTTCTCCCGTTTCTTCTGAGAGTATCGACCAGGTGCCCAAAAGCGCGTTATCCAGCTCCAGGTTGGCGTCCGGCGCCAGTGGCACGTCATAGGTGCAGGCGATCAGCAGCAGGCAGCTTATCAGGCCGGAGGCGAAACGAGTGTTCATGGTGGGCAACCTCTTGCGGGATCTACCCCAACTATAGTGCAGGGCCCTGGGTTTTGCCGTTGAAGAACCCTTCGCTGTGTATTGCGGTTCGCCGAACCTCCATCTGCTCTCGAAGGCCTCGGGACAGGTATAATTTCGGCCCATCCGGGGCCTCTGGTTCCGTGTTCAGCATTCAAGAGGACGTTACTCGATGAGATGGATTCTGGCTTCACTGCTTGGGCTGTCGTTATGCGTTGCTCAAACGCATGCGCAGGACAGCGATCCTTACCTGTGGCTCGAAGAAGTCGATGGCGAGCGGGCACTCGAGTGGGTCCGCGACCAGAATGACTCGACCTTCAGGCGGCTCAAGGCTTCCCCGTTGTTCGAGGAACTGCATGCGCAGGCCCGCGAGGTCCTCAACTCGAAACAACGGCTGCCCCAGGTCAGGCAGGAGGGGGACTGGCTCTACAATTTCTGGCGTGACGCAAGCAATCCGCGGGGTATGCTGCGCCGGACCACGCTCGAGAGCTTTTCGCGCGAGACACCCGATTGGGAAGTCGTTATCGATATCGACCAGTTGGGTAAGGACGAAGGTGAGCAATGGGTATACAAGGGCATGGACTGCCTGCCCAAACACCCTGAGCACTGCCTGGTCCAGCTTTCACCGGGCGGCGGTGACGCGACGGTGACCCGCGAGTTCAACTCGGTGAATAAAACCTTCACAGTGGGCGGGTTTTCTCTGCCGCTGGCCAAGGGTGGTCTGTCCTGGATCGATGCCGACACGGTTTACGTCAGCACGGATTTCGGACCCGGGTCCATGACCGATTCCGGCTATCCCCGCATTACCAAGCGCTGGAAGCGGGGTGCTCCGCTGGCGGAAGCGGAAACCCTTCACGAGGGCGCAAGCTCGGCCGTTTCGGTCTATGCCTTCCGCCTGCGCTCAGCGGCTGGTGATATCGACCTGGTGCGAGAAGGCCTCTCGTTCTGGACCACGGCGTATTATCAACTGGACGGCGAGGAGAAAGTACGACTGGACCTGCCGTCGACTGCCAGTGTGACCGGGCTGTTCCAGGGCCGCCTGGTGCTTTCGCTGAAGGAGGACTGGGCAAGGGGCGGTGAGCGCTACCGCCAGGGTACTATTCTGCTGGCCGACCCGGCTGCCCTGCGCGGCGACCCCGAAGGGGTCATCGACCGGGTGATCGAGCCGGATGAGCGCACGGTGGTCGAGTCGGTTACCACCACCGACAACCACCTGCTGGTGACGGTACTGGAAAATGTTCGGGGTCGAATCTACCGCTTTACCCCGGGAGCAGAAGGTACTTTCGATCGCACATCGATCGCGTTTCCCGATAACGGGGCCTTGTCAATTACCAGTACCGATGATGAATCCGGTGACTTTTTCGCCCAGTTCGAGTCGTTCACGACCCCGCCGGCACTGTATTTCGTTAAAGCAGGTGACTGGTCGCCGCAGCGGGTCAAGTCGCAGCCGCCGAGCTTTGATGGCGAACGGTTCAGGACCGAGCAGTTCTTTGCCACTTCCCAGGACGGGACACGGGTGCCTTATTTCGTGGTCATCGCGAAGGATGCCGAGCTGAACGGCCAGAACCCGACCCATATTTTCTCCTACGGCGGCTTTCGCAATGCACTGACGCCATCGTATTCCGGTTCCTATGAAGCGCTCTCAGGCGCATATGGCAAACTTTGGCTGGAGCGGGGCGGGGTGTTCGTCCTGGCCAATATAAGGGGCGGGGGAGAGTTTGGCCCGGCCTGGCATGCAGCGGCGTTGAAGGAGAACCGGGAACGGGCCTTCGAGGATTTCGAAGCCATTGCGGAAGACCTGGTCGCCCGCAAGATTACTTCTCCCGAACATCTTGGGATCGAAGGACGTTCCAACGGAGGCTTGCTGGTAGGCGCCACCATGGTGCGGCGACCGGAGCTCTACGGAGCGATCATCTGTGGCGTTCCCTTGCTGGACATGCGGCGCTACCACCGCTTGCTGGCAGGCGCGAGTTGGATGGCCGAGTACGGCGACCCAGACAAGCCAGAGGAATGGGCTTATATCAGCCCCTATTCGCCGTATCAGAACGTAAAGCCGGAGGTGGACTACCCCGCGGTATTTTTCTACACGTCCACCCGGGATGACCGCGTGCATCCGGGCCATGCCCGAAAAATGGCCGCCCGCATGCAGGAGTTCGGGCAGGAAGTCTGGTATTACGAGAACATGGAAGGCGGGCACGGGGGTTCCAGCACGAATGACCAGTTGGCCTACCGACTGGCACTGGCTTACAGCCACCTCTGGACACAACTGCAGTAGGACGGAATGTAATTGGAATGATTTTGCAATTCGTGAAACTCAAGACCTGGTTGTCTGAAGAAGAGTTACTGAAAATTGCGCACGAACGGGCACCTCAATTTCGATCGATTCCGGGACTCGTGCAGAAATACTATGTACGGCGTGAAGGGCCGGGCGAATTCGCCGGTGTCTAACTGTGGGACTCGGTGGAATCGATGAGGGCTTTCAGAGAGTCGGAACTGGCCAAATCGATTCCGTCCGCCTACCAGGTTATTGAGCCGCCGGTCATTGAAACCAGCACGGTATTATTCCCGCTTCGCTCAGCTTAAGGGACAGGCCAGGAACTCCGGCAGGCGCTCAGCCCGTTCCGAGAAAGCAGCCATGGCAGGGTAGTCATCGGCTGAGATGTTCACCTTGTCGATGTGCTGGGTAAAACGCCAGGCCGCGGCGCAGGAAATATCGGCCTGGCAGGGCTCTTCAGCGAACAGCCAGGTTTTGCCCGGCTTTGGTCCTCGCAGTAGCGAAGCCTCCATCAGAGCGACCGCCCCCTCGAGTTGCTGTTCCAGGCGCTCTATCCACGATTGCTGCTGTTTCTCTGGTGGACGCTGCCCGGTTTCGTAAATGATTTGTGCGACTTTCTCCATCGCGACCAACGCGTAGCTGACCATTTGCGAAGCCGCCAGGAAAGCCTCGGAATCCGCTGGCATCAGGCTGCGCCCGGCAACCTGGGTTTCCAGGTAGTGGATGATCAGGCCCGAATCGCTCAACACCTGCCCATCCTCCAGCACGAGCGTGGGTACCTTCACCAGGGGATTCAATGCACGAAACTCGTCAAAATCACGAAATATGGATAATTCCCTGTGATCGTAAGGAATGCCCAGAAACTGCATGCTAATAGCGACTCGCCTGACGAAAGGTGACTCGAGATAACCAACCAGTTGCAGCATGAAGGGCTCCTTTGCTCGCGATTGATCGAGGCTATTGGGTATTTTTGGCCGCTTCGCGAGCTCGTCGCAGGCGTCCATCGACGTCCTGGATGTGGGTCTTTGCCGCCGCCATCAATATTTCTGGATGCAGGCGCACAGTGTAATCCGGGTTGGTGTACTGGAAACGGATCACCCCATCTGCGCCGATGATGTAAATCGCGGGCGCCGGCAGCACATGATGGGACTCGCCAGAGGCCCTTTCCAGGTCAATGTCGTGCTCAAGGTATCGTGTGATGGTCTCGTCGGCGACGCGAAAGGCAAGGCCGAACGACCGGGTTGCTGCCAGTTTTGCATCAGATAAAACGACATACCCGATGTCGGGCTGATCCAGGCTGGCATACAGTAATTCCGGTTTGTCGATACTGATGAACCAGATGTCGAAACCCAACGCTTCCAGTTCAGCCTCGACCTGGCGCATTTCAGACAGGTGGAGGTTGCAATACGGGCACCAGCCGCCCCGGAAAAACGTGAGCACCAGCGGTTTGTCCATTTTGTTCGGGTCGAACGCCACAGGCTGGCCTGCTGCATCGAGGACATCGAAAGCAGGCGCCGACATGCCCGGCAGCAGGGGCTGGACCTCACTTGCACTGGCGTGAATATCGGTTCGCTGTGCCGCCGGAACGGTTCCGGCCATCAGAGAAAGCGTAAAAAAAACAAGTGCGGCCCTGATGGTTTTCATTAACGTTGGTTCTCCGGTTTGGTTTGCAATGTGTGCTCGTACGATTCCAGCTTAGGTGTTTCGCCGGGTCTTGTCAGCCTGTGACAAAGCTGGGCTCTGCGCGCAGCAGCAGGCTTCCTCGGTTTACCGAAACTCCGGAGTCAATGGCCGGCATGCGTTTGCGGCCTGATTTATAGAGGACTACCTTTAAAGCAGACTCAAAGGTCCGGGTTTTAGTTGGGGCGAGCCTGTATTCAAATTCGACGAATTTGGCGGGCCTGATGCCTTTACAATACGGGCTATGGCCAGCCCTATCGAACACGTTCCAGAGGAAGAATCCCTATCCTCTGAATCGGACCATTCTTTCAGCTGCAACCTGTGCGGCGCCATTTGCGCCGTCACCGAGCGCGATGCCGACCGCGAAAGGTCAAGCTGTAACGAGTGCTCCTCCACCATGCGGCAGCGTGGGCTGGCGGCTCTGCTTTCTCAAGAATTACTGGGTGTGGCGTTATCCCTGTCCGAACTTCCAGGGCTGAAAGATGTTTGCGGCTTGGGTTTGAGTGACCCTGAAGGTCTTGCTGAGAAGTTGGCGGCCAAATTCGACTACACCAATACGTATTATCATCGAGAACCCGCACTGGACATTCAGAACCCAGGAGCCGAACACAAAGGGCGCTACGACTTCATCATCTGCAGTGAGGTGATGGAACATGTGCCGGGCCCGCTGGAGGCAGCATTCTCCAATCTGTACACCTTGCTCAAACCCGATGCTTTCCTGTTGCTGACCGTCCCTTACCGGCTGGGTGATGGGATAGATGAGCACTTTCCGGACCTGAATGAATACTCATTGGCTGAAGTTGGCGACGAGACCGTACTGCTGAATCGAACGCGCCAGGGTGAACTGCAGGTGCACCGGGATCTGTGCTTCCATGGTGGCGGTGGCTCGACGCTCGAGCTCCGCTTGTTTTCGGAGTCTGCGTTGCTGGCGATGCTGGAGGACGCTGGCTTTGAGGATATCGAAGTCTGTACAGCAGGTTTTTCCGAGTTTGGGGTCAGGTTCGCCGAACAGTGGTCGTTACCGATCGTGGCGCGAAAGGGGAAGTTCCGATTGCCCGCCAATGAGACGCTCCCGATCTTGCAGAAACTCGCACAGAAAGTCAGGAATCTCGAGAGTGAGTTGGTCGAAAGGGAAACAACGCTTGAGCGTGAACTGCAGTCAACCCGCACAAACTACGAGAAATTTGTCGAGTTTCACGAGTCTTCACAAGCCGACCTGGAACGACAGCTCGAGGAGCGAGAACGGTGGGTTCGCAAGGTTGAAGAAGATTTCGAAATGCGAAGCCTGGAACTGAAAGAGCTCGACAAGAAGAAAAATGCGGCATTGGCAGACATGCATCAGGCGCTTACATCCAATGCGCAGGCCTGGGAGAAAGTAGCGCAACTCGAGCGTGAGCTTTCCAGGCCAGTCTTGAAAATAACGAGGGTTTTGAGAAGAATGGGACGGCGCGCAGCCCGCCTGTTTCATCGTAACTAACGGGCCACAACGTGTACGTTCAGGTTGGCGGGTTGCGCCGGCTCTGGGCGGACGTGGGGGGTTCTGTCGCGGTTTTCAACAAACAACCAGAGAGGTATTTGATGTGAGTAAGATTCTGACCGGCCTTTTGGCCATGAGCCTGGCGTCCTCGGCAGCGATCGCCCAGCAGGATGATGACGATGCGGCTACACCTGGGCCCAAAGGGTGTCCTGAAACCCAGGCTTCGACTGTTTTCGTGGCAGATAAATCCGGCAGCCGCCAGAAGGGTAGCGCCAGCCGTTTATCGGAAACGCACAAGACTGCCCAGGACCAGGGTTGGGATTTTGAGGATCTGGAGATTTATATCGAAGATGGCGACCTGCAGGGTTTTTTCGTCACCTACGTGCGGCCCCATCCCTGTAATAAAGCGGAATAGGCCGATTTGCCGGAAAACACAGACTGAGCCGGAGCTGAGATATCGGCTCAGTAACCGCGCGTCGTGTCGATGATGAATTGCAGCGGCTGTCCATCACGGTAGCGGCGGTAGTTCTCGATGAAAATCGGCGTGATGTCCGCCGGGAAGCTGCGTGCAGCCACGTGCGCGGTCACGGTGACATTGGGCGCTTCCCAGAGGGGGTTTCCCGGAGGGAGCGGTTCTTCGCTGAAAACATCCAGCACGGCCCCGGCAAGATGGCCTTGTTCCAGGGCGGCGATCAGCGCCAATTCATCGATCAGGCTGCCGCGCCCGATGTTGATCAGCACCGCGTGACGGGGCAGGGTACGCAGGGCGCGTGCATCCAATAAACCATCGGTTGCCGGGGTGTCTGGCAGTGCCGCCACAAGGTAGTCGAGACCGTCCAGGAATGACGGTAGTTGTTCTGGCCGGAATACCTGCGCGAATTCTGGCGCTTGGGTTCCGCTACGGCTGAAACCGCGGGTTTCGACACCAAGGTGTTTCAGCGTGCCGGCGATATGTCCTCCGATCGAACCGGTGCCCATGATGCCGGCGCGTTTGCCGCGCAGTGTGCCTGAGGCCGCGTCGAACCAGTCGTGCCGTTGCTGGTGTTCAGCCCGCCGCAAAATCTTCATTTCATGCGCCAGCAGGTAGCCGATCACGTACTCCGTCATGGGGGGGCCAAACACGCCTTTGACGCCGGTGAGGACATAATCCGACCGGGCACCCTCCAGCAAAGGCCGTACGCCGGCCCAGGTCGATTGCACCCAGGTGATCCCGGGCATCTCATCCAATACGCTGGCAATCAGCCCGGGCGCACCGAGCAGAATGGTCTGACCGGCGTAGCATGAGCGTGCCTCGGCGGCGGTTTGGCAGACAGTCAGGGGAATCGCCGGTCCGCCGAGTCGCTGGATGTGCTCCGCATAGGCCGGGGCGTCCGCGTCCAGGAGCATGACGCGGGGTTCCCCGGGAAGCGACATGACTGGCTGCTCAGCCTGCGACACCTGGTGTGGTCCTGGTCACCACGCTACACCATAGTCGTCGCCATAGTCGCTGGCGGCGCCCTGCAGGGTGCCGTGTTGCCAATCGAACCAGATGGCGGTTATCGGACTGTAGGTACGGTCCACGGTTTCGACTTGGTAGCCCATTCGGCCGAGTTCTTCCCGGGTCCATTCCGATACCTTGCGGGTTACCGCCAGCCGGCCGGGTTCCGCCTGGTGTGCGCCGAAAGAACTCTGCATCTGGTAACTGGTGATGTTGTGCGCTTCGGCGGCCTGCTGCACGTTCATGCCAAACTCCACCATGTTGAGAAAGAACTGCAGCAGGTTCTGATCCTGCGTGTCGCCACCTTGCACGGAAAAGGCAATCAGGGGCTTGCCGTCCTGCATGGCGATGCTGGGGGTCAGTGTTGCGCGTGGGCGTTGCCCCGGTTGCACCACGTTGAAGGGGTTCATGCGCTGATCCAACACGAAGCTCTGCATCCGCTGGCTCAGTCCGACTCCCGTGTTGCCGGCGATGAAAGCAGGAACCCAGCCACCGCTGGGGGTGACCGACACCACCCAGCCCTCGGCGTCTGCCGCCTGGATGGAGGTCGTTCCGGCAACGAACGATTCGTCTTTGGAGGAGATCGCAGCCTGTTGAAAGCCTTCTTCACCCTCAGCCTCGGCATCCGGGGGGATCGGGCTCCAGTGTTCCCGTAGTTCTGAAAAGGGATTTTCATCTCCCTGGAAGGGGTAGGGGTCGCCGGGACTGACGCTCGGATCGTTCTGGTTCCAGTCGATGAGCGCACGCCGCTGCCGGGCGTAGTCCTTGGACAAAAGTCCCTCAACCGGCTCGGCGGGTGCCATGTACGGGTCGCCGTAGTAGAAATCGCGATCGGCATAGGCCAGGTTCATGACCTGGTACAAGGCATGGATGTAGCGGGAGGAGTTGTAGCCCATGGCCTTAAGATCCATTTCCTCCAGCAGGTTGAGGGCCTGCAGCATGACCGGGCCCTGTACCCAGGTGGTCAGTTTGTAGACATCGATGCCCTTGTAGTTGGTGCTGACCGGCTCTTCGATGTGGACCGTCCAGTCGGACAGGTCCTGCGAGGTAAACAGGCCGCCATGTTCCCGGTTGCTGCGCACGATTTCCTCCGCAATATCGCCCCGGTAAAACCGCTCGTAGGCCGCGTAAATGGCTTCCTTGCGGGTTTTTCCCGCCTCCAGCGCATCTGCTTCTGCCTCGGTCAGTTTCCGTAGCGTGACCAGCAGGTCCGGTTGGCGGAAGATTTCACCGGCCACCGGAGCCGCGCGTTTTTGCGGGTTTGCCTCATCCCTGTGTGGCAGAAACACGGCAATTGATTCGGGCCAGCGCTCGATGACTTCGCGCCGCTTTTCCATGTTGTCCGCCTGTGCCTGCTCGATGGGGTATCCCTCTGCCATTTGCATCGCCGGAGCCAGTACTTCAGCCAGGCTCAGGCGGCCGTACTCGGCCAGCATCACCATCAGTCCGCCAGGCGTGCCCGGTGTGACGGCTGCCAGGGGCCCGTACTCGGGGGGGTAGGCCATGCCGCGTTCGTGGAAGAATTCCGGAGTCGCCCCACTGGGTGCGACGCCCAGGGCGTTGATGCCCTTGATCTCGCCGGTTTTGGGGTTGTGGATCAGTGCCTGCGTTTCACCGCCCCAGCCCAGGGTGTCCCACATGGTGGCGGTCGCGGCCAGCATGGCACAGGCCGCATCCACCGCATTACCGCCTTTCATGAACGTCATGGCGCCCGCGCTGGCGGCCAGCGGTTTTCCGGTCACGGCCACCCAGTGCTGGCCGTGCAATACCGGTTTCGCGGTCGATTGTGCCAAGGCCTGACCCGCACCCAGGCTTAGCATGAGAATGATGCCTGTCAGCGTGATGCGGGTGTGAAAGGGCGTCGGGTTCCGTGAGTAAGGGGTCATTTCAGTGATCCAGTTGGCCTGTGCTCAGCATAGCAAAGCCGGGGCTGCCAGATCAGCCCGTTATCGACAGGGGGCGATCGCCTGTTTGTCGTTAGCCGGTTCGGGCGGGTTGGTCGGCTCGATGGCCGCCGTCCGCTGGTACCAGGCCGAGCCGCTCGAGCGCAGAAAGCAGTTGGCGCCAGCGCTGTTCGATGGTCCCGGTATAGCCGACGGACATACGCACCAGGCCGGGACTGATGTGGGCATCGGCTTTGTCTTCCTCCGTCATCTCGCTGGACGTGGTGCTGCCGGAACAGGACATCAGCGTGTCGAAATACCCCAGGCTGACTGCCATGTAACCGAAGTGGTAATCGTTCTGCAGCATGTCCATCAGTTGGTTGGCACGCTCCTCGGTACCCAGGTCCAACGTCAGGATGCCGCCGAATCCGTAGTCGGAACAATGCAGCGAGCGGATCAGTTCGTGGTCCGGGTGGTTGGGTAATCCCGGATAGGTCACCGCCATTCCCAGGCTCTGCAGACGTTCTGCGAATGTCTGCGCGCGCCGGCCATGCTCAGCCATGCGCAGGGAGAGGTGCGGGATGCGCAGGCTGATGTTGAAGGCTACCTGGGGGTCCATGGTCGGACCCAGGAGCATCAGGGATCCGGTATGCAGGTCCATCAATTGGTGAATGAAAGAATGATCGGCGCAGATCGCGCCGGCGATGTGGTCGGACGCGCCGCCAATAAATTTGGTCATGCTGTGAACGACGATGTCGGCGCCCAGTTGCCTGGGGTTGAGCAGCAATGGGCTGAAGGTGTTGTCGATGACCAGCTTTGCGTTGTAGCGTCCGGCCAATTCCGCCAGCGCCGGGATGTCGGCAACGCGCAGAGTCGGGTTGGCAATGCTTTCGGCGTAGATGACCCGTGTGCGGTCTGTCATGGCCGCTTCCACCGCATCCAGATCGTTGATGTCCACCAGGGTGGTATGAATGCCCGCTTTGATCGGCAGAAAATCATGGAGCAGGGCATAGGTGCCGCCGTAGACCGTGTTGGAACTCACCACGTGGTCGCCGCTGTCGCAGAGTTGAAACAGCGCTCCGGAAATCGCCGCCATGCCGCTGGCGGTGCAGTAGGCTGACTCGGTCCCTTCCAGCGCGGCCAGTTGCCGCGACAGACTGTAGACCGTGGGATTGAAGTGCCTTCCATACAGGTAGCAGCCACCTTGCTCCGGTCCGAGGTCGCCAGAGAACATTTCCGCCAGGATATCCGGGTGCATGGCGGTAAACGTCGTGCTGGCCTCCACCGACATGTTGACACCGCCGTGCTCGCCGAATTCGTGACGGGTATTGGCCAGTGTCTCCACGGGATTTTTCATGGTTGGATGCCGGGTGACCGGGTTTGAAGGTTTCATGGTCTGCTCTCTTGATGACTATGATGTTGAAAAGCATCTATATTTTAGAACATAATTTAGTGAATAATTGTATAAACGAATATAATTCGGTAAAGTGGCTTGATGAAGCATCTGGACCGAATAGACTACGAAATTGTCCGGCTGCTGCGGAACAATGCTCGGATGGCCAACAATGAGATTGCCCGGCGGGTTGGGCTGGCGCCGTCGACCTGCCTGGTGCGGATCAGGATGTTACAGCAACAGGGCGTGATCACCGGGTTCAAGGCCGAGGTCAGTCCGTCTGCCTTGGGCGTGGGGCTGCAGGCAATGATCTCGGTGCGCCTCAAACGGCACTACAAACCCGACGTCGAGGCGTTTCGTGAGCACGCACTCGCGCTGCCGGAGGTCGTTCGTTTCTACCACGTTGCCGGACCGATTGATTTCCTGGTCCATGTCTGGACGCGCGATTCAGAGCACTTGCGGGACCTGGCGATGACTGCATTCACCTCGCGTGAGGAAGTGTCTCACATCGAAACCGAGTTAATTTTCGAACACCTCAGTAGCCGGGAATTGCCCTCGTTCCTTGACGAATAGCGCCTGGACCGGTTGCGGGTCCAGGCGCCACCCGGGGCAAACGCTTTGGGGGCCTTGCGATGGCCATCGTGGATGTTGGCCATGCGGTGATTCAGCGATTGCCCTTTTTATTGCCTTGTCCGCAGTCCCGTTCGACCGGGTCGTCGACGATGGCTTCCAGTTCCCCGA
>JAHEFS010000006.1:37830-48033 GCA_024640045.1 Chromatiales bacterium
ATCCACGGATTGGACGACAGGGTCGGCAGGGTGTGATTCCGACAATTCCTGTTGAAAGACAGGTTAGCGCGCGAGACTTAATATTCGCTTAAGGCGGCTTTAAGCCTGGGTTAAGGTTGACTGTGCCAGGCATCCTGGTGGGATGAGCGCTATGACTCTGCCGCCTGGCTCACTCCAAGGCGGGGTAGTCAGTCGCCGATGTGGTTGAGCTTTTCGGTTTCGAACATGCGGAGCAGGGTGTCGAGTTCTGCTTCCAGGGCGGATTCCGCAGCCGGAATTTTCGCAGCGCTGCGCACCTTTTCCACCTGGATCCGGATATTCTCCAGGGCATCCAGTAACCACTCGCGATCTTCATGTACCGCGCGATGCCGCCAGCTGGTGCAACCCTCGATTTCCCGGGCGCGATGCCTGGCCGTAATTGCTCTCAAATCCTTGACTCGTTCGTTGTTGTGGTCGTGTTCCATTGCCGTTTCCTCTGAGCCTGGCGGCAAACAGACTTCTGCCGCTTAGCCTTGCGCGCATTGTGCGTTGATCGCACCGCCGAACACATGATGCTGGACAAGGAAATGCCTACCGGGCGCTGCGAGCAGGCTTGAATGCCCATGGGGTGTTTCAGTTAAACTACGCCGCTTTCCCCAGTATTCAAAGGCTGATCAATGAGAATCTTGTTCACCGCTGCACTTGGTGTGGCACTTCTGATTTCCACCCCAATGCACGCTTCTGAGCTGGCTACTGACGTCAAGGCGGACTATGACAGCTACCTTTGGCCGCTGTTTGAGCACTTTCACCGCAATCCCGAGCTTTCCACCATTGAGGATGAAACTGCGGCCCGCATGGCCGAGGAGCTTCGCGCGGCGGGATTCGAAGTAACCGAAGACGTGGGCGGTACGGGTGTGGTGGCCATGATGCGTAACGGCGACGGGCCGTTGGTGATGATGCGGGCCGACATGGACGGCCTGCCAGTGAAAGAGAATTCAGGGTTGGAATATGCCTCGGCCAAGCAACAGGTCAGTCCCATCACGGGTGCCGAAGTCTTCACCATGCATGCCTGTGGCCATGACGTCCACATCACCAGCCTGGTGGGAACGGCAAGGCAGATGGCCCAGCGCAAGGCGGGCTGGTCCGGCACCCTGATGCTGCTCGTGCAGCCCGCCGAAGAACGCGGACTCGGTGCGAAGACGATGCGTGCAGACGGTCTCTGGGAACGCTTTGGCAAGCCGGATTATGCGCTGGCATTCCATGTGAATTCGCAGGATGTGGCCGGCACCATCAATGTCAGCGAAGGCAGCCCATTTGCCGGGGCGGATACCGTGGACATCATCATTCACGGCGTAGGCGCCCACGGGGCGCACCCGCATAAAGGCAAGGATCCGATCGTACTGGGCAGCCAGATTGTGCTGGCTTTGCAAACCCTGGTCGCGCGCGAACTATCACCCCGCGATCCGGGTGTGGTCACGGTCGGTTCATTCCATGCGGGGACCAAGAGCAATATCATTTCCGACGAGGCGCGCTTGCAGTTGACCGTGCGCAACACCAGTCCGGAAACGCGTCGCCTGTTGCTGGAGGGTATCGAGCGAATAGCCGTCAACATGGGGCGGGCGGCCGGCTTGCCGGAAGACAAGCTGCCCGAGGTGATTTACTACGAAGATGAATATGCTCCGCCGACGATCAACAGCCCGGAACTGGCACGTCAGCTGAAACAAGCCTGGGCCCGGGAAATGGGCGAGAATGCTCTGCTCTATAACCCAACCAAGGGCATGGGCGCGGAAGACTTCCCCTACTTCACAACGGACCCGGAGGTGACCAGCGTGTACTGGCAGATCGGCGGTACACCAAAGGAGGACTTCGAGCGCCAGGCGGCTGGCGGTGAACCCGTCCCCAGCCACCACTCGCCCCTGTTCAAGGTGGAACCTGAATCATCGGTTCGCGCGGGTGTCGAGTCGACAGTGATTGCGCTGTTGGAGTTGATGGGCGCCTGATCCCGTGTTCAGAAGTTATGACATCAGGCCAGCGCGCTCGCCCGGAAAGGCGGTGAGTCATGGCTGAAAAACTGCAGCCGGCATGGTTACTGTTGTTTGGCGCCTGGCTGTTGGTGACCGCCGCCACCCTGGCCAGCCTGTTCTTCAGCGAGGTGATGGACGTGCCGGTGTGTGTATTGTGCTGGTACCAACGTATGGCACTGTACCCGATGGTCCTGGTGCTGGGCCTGGGTTTGTTCCCGTTTGATCCCCGGGCGGCCCGTTATGGGCTGGCGCTGGCCGGGGTTGGCTGGTTGCTGGCTCTCTACCACATCCTGCTGCTAGCCGGATGGATACCTGAGGAAGCCCAGCCCTGCGTACAGGGTATCCCGTGCTCGGAGACCCACATCGCACTGTTGGGTTTCCTGAACATTCCCAGCCTTTCCCTTCTGGCATTTACACTTGTCGGATTATTGTTGTTGATGCTTCGGAGGACTCTAGCGTCATGAACCAGAAAACCCTTTTTATCGTCGCCATCGGCCTCCTTGTACTCGGGTTTGGCCTGGCCGTCGTCCTGTATCAGAACACCCAGTCAACAACCGGTGAAAGTGGTTGGGGCGGAACGGATACCCGCGCAGAGCGTGCAGAAGCACCTGTGAAAGGCGCAAGCGATGCGCGGGTGACCATTGTCGAATTTTTTGACCCGGCTTGTGGCACCTGTGCCCAGTTCTACCCGCTGATCGGCGAGATGGTCGAAAAATCCGGCGGCAGGGTGAAAGTGATGTTGCGATACGCACCCTTGCACGAAGGATCCGACCAGGTGGTGAAAATGCTCGAGGCTGCGCGGCAGCAAGACAGGTTCTGGCAGGCGCTGGAATTGCTCTTTGCCAACCAGGGCCGCTGGACCTCCAACCACCGCGCCGATCCCCAGCGTGCTCGCCGCCTTTTGAATAGTATCGCCATGGACCATGCCCGGCTGGATGCTGCGATCAATGGCGAGGAAGTCGCCGCGGCGGTCGCTCAGGACGTGCGTGACGCAGCGGCCCTGGGGGTGCGCGCGACACCGGAATTTTTCGTCAACGGCCAACCTCTGCCCAGTTGGGGTCTGGAGCAATTAAGGCAACTCGTCGGTGAGACCGTGGCAGCCAGTTACCCGTAAGCCAGGGCCAGGAAGTACAGTTTCCCGCGGGAAGATGGTTACACCAGCGAATACTCGAAGCGGCCGGGAGATTGTGCATCTGGCCGGAATCCCATGCGTTGCAGGTAAGCCCGGTGCCGTTCGGATCCCGCGTGGGCCAGTACCCTTCGCACACCCCTGGCGCTGAAGAAACCCGACTGGCGGTAGAGGTAATGCCCCGTTTTGAAGTCGCGGTATGCCGGAAAGACATAATCCATCAGGACTTCGAACGTCTGATCGGTCTGTGATCCGATCATGAACCCGACCGGTTCGCTGTTGCGCAGCACGACGCTGCACACCGGATGATCCACGCCTTCTGGCCGGACATCGGGAAAGTACCCTTCAATGTCGGGCCGGTAATGATCCATCCAGAACTGCATCAACGGGTCGGTGAGCCTGGTTTCCACGAGGTGGAACCGGTCTGGCCGGCGATAAATGCCGAACAGGTGGTAGATGTTGGCCAAGACGATGAACGCGTTGAGCAATGCGACGGGAAGCGCGCTGATCAGAAAGCCATAGCCGGAAAACATGGCTGCGCCCGTCAGGTTGAACCAGCGTAATTTGACGATGGAATTCATGGTCAGCGACAGGGCGACCACTACCGAAGCCAGGTAACCAAACCATTCAATCCAGCCCATGTTGGCGTTTCCTCTTAAGCGTCAGGGTCTGCCGGAGTGGCCGGCGCGACCATTTTATTGATCGTGGATTCATCTAGTATAAGATGTTGCAGCATATCGTCACGGAGACCAACAACATGTCATCACTTGTAACGCTTACCAGCGATTTCGGGCAACGCGAGCCTTCGGTGGCCGAAATCAAAGGCATTCTCTATAGCGGTTGCCCAGGCGTTCAGATTCTGGACCTCGGTCACGAGATCGCCCGGGGTGACGTGATGGAGGCTTCCCTGTTCGTGTTACGCGCCTTGCCCCGTTTCCCCGAGGGGACGATTCATCTGGTAAATGTCGCTCCGGGACCCACGCCGATCGTGGTTTCCGTGCTCGGCCAATTCGTGGTTTGTCCAGACAACGGGGTGCTCAGCCTGCTGTCCCATCACTATGATATCGATGGAGTTCACGAGATTGCCGTGCCTGCAGAGGTCCGCGAACAACCCGGGCAGGTTTACTTCGGCCGGGACATATTTGCGCCCGCTGTGGTCAGGCTGAACAACGGGGTGGCTGCCAGCGAGCTGGGGGCCGCGAGGGACAACATGGCGATGTTGGACATCACGCGTCCAGAGCGTGCAGGTGCCGGGCTGTTGTCGGGTCAGATCATCCACACTGACCGGTTTGGCAACCTGGTGACCAACATCCACATCTCGGATCTGGAAGGCAGCCAGGTCGTGAAAGTCGACGCCGGTGGGTTTCCATTGGGGCCGCTGCGCCAATCGTACGCGGAGGTGCCGCATGGAAAACCGCTCGCCCTGCTGGGTGGGTCGGGTTACCTCGAGGTTGCCTACAACGGCGACCGGGCCGATTCGCGGCTGGATTTCGGGCCTGGAATCAAGGTGCGGGTGACCCTTGCCCCGGCTTGAGGCTGGTACCTGCAGATAATGCCCTGAAGGTAACGTTCAGGCGCGCTTTTCCTGCACGCTGCGAACCTTGTCGTCCAGTGACTGCTCGCGATCGGAGCGGGTGCCGAGTTTGATGTTGGTGTGAATGCGCGGGGCGCCCATCTCGTGCAGCTTTTCGTGACAGGTTTTGATGGCGGCGAAAACCTCGTCCCACTCACCCTCGATATTGGTGCCGTTGGCATGCAGTTGCGTTTTCAGACCGGGACGATCCAGCACGACTTCGCAAGCAGCGACGTAGCGCGAAAGTGATACCCCGACGCCAATCGGGACAATGGTCAGGTCAGCAAGCACTTTCATGAATCTTTCTCCTCTGGGGGCAGGTTCTGGATGGATGGGGCTGAACTCAAATTCAACGACTCTGCTTTCTCGTCATCCGGGTTGCAGGTCTTGAGCCGGCTGACAGTGACCAGCCCGATGGCGATGAGTAATCCGCCCATCACCTGGATGGCGGGCTGGTTTATCGCGAACAGGATCGAATAACCTCCAACCAGCAGCATTGAAAGGATCGCGATCAGCTTGACGCGTCGTTTGACACAGCGATGCCGCTCCCAGTTGCTGATCATCGGCCCGAAAGTCCGGTTGGCGATCATCCACTGGTGCCATTTCTCACTCGAGCGGGCAAAGCAGGCCGTGGCCAGCAGCACCAGAGGTGTAGTCGGCAATAACGGCAAAAAGATACCGAGCACCGCAGCACCGAGGAAAACGAAGCCCAAAAACCGCAGGAGGCTGGCGCTCACGTGAATTTACCAACCTCCTGGATGCTGTTGTTTATGTTGCCGGCCATCTCGATGTGCCTCGCCACATGCAATCGCCGAAGTATAACGCGACGCTGGGTCAGGTCTGTCACTGCGTTAACGACAGCTGATCTGGGTTCGTGACCCGCGCCGCCAGTTGTTTTATCCTGACTGTTCACGTTCGTACCAATTCAGCAGACATCAACATGCCCCAGCAAGTACAACAACTCGAGCCGAGTGCTTTATGGCGTCATTTCCAGGACTTGAATGCGGTGCCCCGCGCTTCCAAGAAAGAAGCCAAGGCTATCGCATTCATGGCGGAGTTCGGTCGCAAGCTTGGCCTGGAGACCCAGGTTGATGCGACTGGCAATGTCATCATCAGGAAACCCGCAAGCCCGGGCATGGAAACCCGGGTAGGGGTGGTCTTACAGGGCCACCTCGACATGGTGCACCAGAAAAACGCGGACACGGATTTCGATTTCGAGACCCAGGGGATCGACATGTTCGTCGAGGGTGACTGGGTCAAGGCGCGCGGCACCACGCTGGGTGCGGACAACGGGATTGGTGTGGCGACGGCCATGGCGGTCCTGGCGTCGACTGACATTGTTCACCCCGCGATCGAAGCCCTGTTCACCGTCGATGAAGAAACCGGCATGACCGGGGCCAAAGGTCTTGAGCCGGGAAGGCTGGCCGGCGAGGTTCTGCTCAACCTCGATTCCGAGGACGACGAGGAAATCACCATCGGCTGTGCCGGCGGCGTTGATGTGACCGCCAGCTGTGACTTCGGATCGAAATCGCCAGCGCCCGGCGGACAGTGTTTCAGACTGCGCGTGCGTGGACTCAGAGGCGGACACTCGGGCATGGATATCCACCTGGGCCGGGCGAATGCCAATAAATTGATCAATCGGTTGCTGTTGGGTCTGTCCAATGATTTCGGGGCCGAAGTAGCGCTTATCGATGCCGGTGGCCTGCGTAATGCCATTCCACGTGAAGGATTGGCGGAGTTTGTCATCGAAGCTGGCCACGTGGCGCAGGTTGAGGCCTTCGTAAATGACCAGGCCACGGTGTTACGGTCGGAGTATGCAAGCACCGATCCGGACCTGGAGGTCGTGCTGGAAAGGGCAGCCCTGCCGGCAGAGGTGATGGACCAGGGCTTTCAGGGCAAGGTGCTGCGGGCGATCGCGGCCTGCCCGAACGGAATATTCCGCTTAAGCCCGGATGTGGACGACCTGGTGCAGACTTCCAATAACGTGGCCCGTGTGCGAGCGATCGAGGGCCGGTTTCAACTGTCGTGTCTGACCCGCGGTTCCGTCGATAGCGAGAAAATGAGCCTGGCGGGTGATATCCGCAGCCTGTTCGAGCTGATCGATGCCCGGGTGGAGCTGAGTGGCGCGTATCCCGGATGGAAGCCTCAACCAGACGCTCCAGTCGTACACCTGGTGTCGCAGGTTTACGAGGAGCGGTTTGGGCAGAAAGCGCCCATTCTGGCTTGTCACGCGGGTCTGGAATGCGGGATTCTGGGTAAGGCCTACCCCGACATGCAGATGATTTCCTTTGGACCGAATATACGCGGCGCTCATTCGCCGGATGAAAAAGTCCAGATCAGTTCGGTGCAGAAATTCTGGGGCTTTTTCCTGGAAGTCCTGCAACGCATCCCTGAAAAATCAATGGAGAACGAATGATGAAATCCAATGTGGGTGGGATCGACAAGATTCTTCGTATCGTGGTCGGCCTGGCATTGATCGCCTGGGCCTTGATGGGCGGCCCGGTATGGGCATGGATCGGCGTGTTGCCACTGGCCACCGGGCTATTCAACTTCTGCGGCCTGTATGCCCTCTTGGGTATCAATACCTGCAAGACCGGTAAAAACTAGTCGCAGTTGCCCCGGGTCTCGCCGAGTAACCCTGGCGGAAATTATTCGGACAAGGTTTGACCAAGCGCATCGAGTTGCTTTTGCAACTGCTCCACGGCGGCTTCCAGATCACAGACCCGGGCTTCGAGAGCGCCTGCTTTGCTGGACGATGCCGGCCGTTCGGCCGGTTCGGGGATATCGGGTTCGCCCGCCAGAAGGTGGGCGTAGCGGCCCTCCTTTTGCCCCGGCTGGCGCGGCAACCCAGCCACCATGGGGGGTTCCCGGTCCATCAGGCCCTTGAGCGCATATTGCACGTCATCGAGGTCATCGAATTCGAACAGCCTGTGGGTATTGATTTTCAATTCGCCCAGCGTCTGGGGACCGCGAAGCATCAATACGCATAGCAGCGCAAGGCCCTTGCTGTGCAGCCCCAGCTCTTTGCCGGCCTGGTGTTCATATTTCGCAACGCGTGCCCCCCACTGTTCGCGCACCAGCTTCAGACTTTCCAGTTCGCGCACGGTGTGTCCCACCTCGCCCTCGCTGTAATCGGCCACCGGGTTGCGCGAAGACTTCTGGTTGCAGGCGTTGCGCAAGGCATTCAGCGTCAGCGGATATTGATCTGGCGTGGTTTCCTTCTTTTCCATCAGACAGCCCAGCACGCGGACCTGGATTGGGGTGAGGGTATGCACTGGCGTCTTCCGTCAATGGAGTGAGTCGCCCATTCTAAACCATGACCTGTGGGCCTTGGCTGATGAACACGGGTTTGCAAAACTGGTCCCTGGATTCAGATTTTTGTGCAGCCGCGGTTGAACTGGCTGGCTCGCGAGGAGGCTGTGATAAGGGTTTTCAGAAGCACTTACGGCATCACTTGCCTGGTCATTGGCGCCCTGGTCCTCACGGGCCTTCCGCAATCGGCCTTAGCGCAAGGCTGGGCGGCCGATTTCTACGCGGCTGCCGGGGAAGACGAGCGACGGGCCGTCGTGGACTCGCTGGACCTGTCGGCGTACTCGTTTGAAGAACTGCACCGCGCATTGGCCCACCCGCCGAAAAAAACGGAAGATGTCCCAACCGGCCTGATGCATGACTTTACCCGCGACCAGCGCCGTGAGCGCTTCCCCTTTGGCCTGGTCGTGCCAGATACCTATGATGCGTCCCAGGCCTATCCACTGGTGATTTTTTTACATGGAACGGTCAGCCGAGCCAAGCCCAAGCGGACACGAAAGCAGAGAAGTATTGGCGAGGATCTGCTGGTAGAAGGTGTGATCCAGGTGTTTCCTGCGGCCTGGACCGAGGCCAAGTGGTGGACGCCCGTCCAGGCGGATAACCTGGCCCGCATCGTCAGCCAGGTTCAGTCGGTGTACCACATCGACACCGACAAAATATTTCTGGTGGGAATTTCGGATGGGGCGACCGGTGGTTTTTACCAGTCGGCGACCAACCCCGGGCCCTATGCAGGTTTTGTCTCGGTGATTGGTTACCCCGGTGTACTGAAAGGCAGCCGGGTACACCTGGAAGAGAACGTCTTTCCGATCAACTTGCGGGCGCTCAAGGTGCTAGCGTTCAATACCGAGGGCGACGCACTGTATCCGGCCGACAAGATGAAATATTTTGTCGATTCATTTCGTGAAATGGGGATAGATATCGAAATGGTGGTCGATCCACTGGGGGGGCACGATATCAATGCCCTGAAACGCGCCATTCCCGGCATCAGCAGCTTCGTCAAGATGATCCGTCGCGACCCTCACCCGGACACCATCACCTGGTTGTACGAGGCCGGGAGTCATCTTCACCGGTTCCGCTGGTTGATCATTCACGAATTGCTGCCGGCAAGCGAGCGCGATTCCAGCCTGGATCACCTGCAGGGCATGCAACCCAATGACCGGACCCGGGGGATGATTGAGCTTGCCCGGGAGGGCAATACCGTGGTCGTGAACAATCACGGCGTTGCAGATTATTCACTGCTGCTGTCACCCGATCAGTTCGATTTCGCCGAACCCCTCATCCTGATCGAGAACGACGTGGTGATCTACCAGGATCGAGTCAAACCCAGTAAGCGGGTATTGCTTGATTACGCGGCCAGGGACTTCGACCCACGGCGCCTCTATGGCGCGGAGCTCCGCATCGCCAACTGAGGTTCAGCCCGCAGCCGGGGTCTACTGCATGTCCTCGAGATAGGCGCGATGCGGCTCGAAGTTCAGCGAACATTTATCCAGGAAAACCCGCAGTTTCTTCAATGCATCGGCTTGTTTTCCAACCACCTCGTCATTGGTGACCGTTGCAGGCGGGAAGATGCCCATGCCGGCGAACAGGCTGTGCCACGAAATAGACTGGTAGTACTGCTCGATCCCTTGCTTCTTCAGCTCTTCGGACACGTCGCCCAACTTCATCCAGCAATTGATCATGTTCTGGAGCGAGTCCGAGACTTTCGGATTGCTGTGGTTGTCCTTCCAGTAGGGCGTGTCTTCGCGGGAGTTGGTGTTGTAATGCAACACGATGTAATCGCGAATGCGCTCGAAATTGGTGGCGATCCGCTCATTGAATCGAGCCTGGTTGGCATCCGTAAACCCGCCTTTCTCATAGGCCGAAATGAACTCCAGGATCGTGCTTTGAATGAACTGCAGTCCGGTGGCTTCCAATGGCTCGATGAAGCCCTGGCTCAGGCCCACTGCAACACAATTGTTTTTCCAGTTCTCTGCCAACCGTCCGACCTTCATGGGTACCTTCCGGGCTTCCACGTCAGAGTCGAGCAGTCCCAGATGTTGTCGCAGTTCCGTCTCTGCCTCGTCATGGGAGCAGTAGGCGCTGCTGTAGACGTAACCGTTGCCGAAGCGGTTGCGCAGCGGAATTTTCCAGGCCCAGCCGTGTTTCAGAGCAGTGGAAACCGTCTGGCAGGGAAGTTCGTCATCGATGGG
>JAHEFS010000006.1:48133-59850 GCA_024640045.1 Chromatiales bacterium
TCGAAGGTGATCCCGGCCTTGTAGGTGGCATTGCAGGCTGGCATCCACTCGCTCTCTTCTATCTTCAGGTGGTCGAAGAAAGTCTTCAGATAGGGCGTGGACCCCTCACCGACACCAATGATGCCGATGTTTTCCGACTCCACCAACGTGATCCTGGCCTGGTCCGGAAGCCACTTGTCTGCCATCAGGCACGCCGTCATCCAGCCTGCTGTTCCACCACCTACGATAACAATGTTCTTCACCGGTCCGCCTCCTGGAAGTCGATATATAACGCATCATTTTAACTGATGGTCTTGTCCATTATCCGTATTCAGGTCAGTTTCCGGGCAATGGTTGGGGGTCCCGGAATCGTTCGATTTCATCCTCGAGACCCGTCATTTCCCAGCGGATCAGTGAAATAGGCAACCAGCCCTTGCCCAGGAATTCGTCATGGAAGGCCTTGAGTTCGAATTCATCGCCGAGTTGCCGCTTGCGGTCCGCCAGCAGTTGTTGCATCTGCAGCATGCCGATCATGTAACCGAGACCGTACCCGGGTGGGCGGCGTAAATAGATTTCTGCGTCCACGCGGGCCACATTGCGGTCCATGAACGGGACCGTTTCCATCCAGTAGTCCACGACCTCTTCGACACTCTTCTGGTTCAGTTGCAGCCAGACATCGGCCGAGACCCGAGCGGCCCGAAAGATACCGAAGACGTAGATCAGTTCGCGGACCCGGTGCTGTTCATCGAAGATGCCGGCGTTCAGCAGGCCTTCTTCCACGTAGACGCCCCAGCCTTCAGCCCGGGCACCGCTGAAAATCCGGCTGCGGATTGGGTGATCTACGTGCTGGGCCAGCAGGCGATCGAAACGATGGCCCGGAATGACCGCGTGCAGGTGGTCCGGGCTCGGGTCACGAAACTGGATCTGCTCCCAGAAATTGGGCCCGTCCGGGCGGACGATCCACGGGGCGTTGGTGTCCAGCTCATCCACGAAGTCCGGGATCGTGAGTATGTCCTGCTCAACCAGGAAATCACGGACATGTCGGTCGGTCGCTGCAATTCGCTGCTGATAGACTTGCGCCGACTCGGCCGGTTCGAGTTTCGGCAGATCGCGGTTCCTGTGTTGCTCCAGCGCGTAGGTGGCCCACAGCCGGTCCAGTTCGCGCTGGCCCAGTGCCAGGATATCGTCGACGGTGTAGGGCATCAGCTTGACGTTTCTCAGGTACCAGTCGAAATTTTCGCGACCCACGCCGGCTGCACCATTCATTTCCTGGCGGTTTTTCTGCAGCCAGTCCTGAAAAGCCGCCACCGCATCGCGGGCGGTCTGGATGGCTGGCTTGAGCTCCGGTTGCTGGTCGGCCCGTGCCAGCAGATCGTCATACCAGCCCAGTACACCGGCGGGTGGTGTGGCCCGGTAGGGATGTCCATGACCCACGCCATCGGCCGCGCCCAGGTTGTGCAAAGCGAGGTCGGCATAGTCGGCAGCCACCTCGTCCAGGTTGGAAATGGCTTGTTCCACCCAGCCCGGGACGGCGGCGAGACGTGCACGAACGGCTTCGATGTCTTCTGTTGGCACGGGCAGGTCAACGAAAGCAATGCGCAAAATGCGATCGATGTAAAACCCGGGATCCCGGGACCAGGGGCGCGACACCCGCAGTCGAAACATTTCCTGGTCCAGTCGTGAGCGCACCGCCAGGTAGTCGACTTGCTGTGGGATCTCCCACTGTGTCACCGACAACCTTGCCAGGCGCTCCTGTAGCTGATCCAAGTGAGTCTGTCGCGCCTGGATGGCCGTCTTGCTGTAGTCCTGGAACTGACCGATCATCGGGTTTCGCCATTGCTCGAATTCCAGATAAAGGTCGATCAGGGCTCCGTAGCCGTCGAGTCGGTCTGGTACGGTCGCAACCTGGTTGTCAGCGTCAGCGGCGCCCGCACCGATCAGCATCAGTGTGAGCATCATTCCCCTAAAGTTTTTTGGGTTTTTCATGGTGGTCCCTCCTGCCTGTAAAGACTATAGCGCAGGCAGGTGATGGCGGCACCGCCCGCGTCCGGATTGTCCTTTCGATAAAATCGGAGCAGTAAATGACCTTTATCAATAACTAAATTAGTGAGACCTGAATAATGGCCGTGGGCTGAGAAGCACGCGCGCTTGCATGTCAACTGATGAGGAATTGACATGTTAAAAAACAGACCCACGATCCACCATCGCGAGCAAGGAAAACTGGCCGCGGTAATCTCTCCCTTCGCATTGGCGTTATGCGTGGCCCTGGTGCCCGCTCAGGCCCTTGCGAAGGACAAGGCTGACGGCGCCATCGTGACGCCGACTGCCGTTCATACGCTGGAGACGACCGGCGACTTCATTGAATATGCCGATATTTTCAGCGTCGATATCCATGACCTGTTTTTCAGTCTGCGGGTTTACGAGGGAACCCAGTCCTGCATTTTGTGCCATGAAAGCGAAGCAGTTGAAGCGCTCGACATGGGCCACTTCAAGTGGGCAGGCAAGGTTGAAAATATCGTTGGCATGGAAGGCAAGGAACTCGGTAAACGGGATCTGCTGAACAACTTCTGCGTGGCCGTGCCTTCGAACGAAGGACGCTGCACCCAATGCCATGCAGGTCTGGGGTACGCGGACGCCAGCTTCGACTTCAATAATCCGGAAAATGTCGATTGCCTGGTATGCCACGATCAGTCTGGCACGTACCAAAAGGCGCCGACAACGGCCGGTTTACCCCCCGCAACTGTCGACCTGAACATGGTTGCGCGCAGCATTTCCATCGGCGCGAAACCCACCCGCAAGGCTTGCATCGGTTGTCATGCGAAGGCTGGCGGCGGAGACAATGTCAAGCATGGAGACCTTTCGACCGATTTAATCGAAACCACGAGAGAGTATGACGTGCACATGGGCGTTGATGGCGCCAACCTGGTTTGTGCCGATTGCCATGGCGCCAACCATGATCCCAAGACCGGCGAAGTCGACCATGGCATCGCTGGCATATCCCTGCATTCCGTGCACGAAGGCGAGATGAAGCAGTGTGCTGACTGCCATGGTTCGCTGGATGCGATCCACGCCGGGTCGACGGCTGCCGATGTATTCCAGCTTGAAGCACATGGCCGCCTGGCTTGCCAGGTCTGTCACATTCCGGCCATCGCTCGAGCGATTTCCACCAAGGTTGAATGGTATTGGTCAGACGCCGGCAAGACTGTCGACCCGGTGCCGGTCGATCCCGAAACGGGAAGGCCGACCTTCGACAAGAAGAAAGGCACTTTTGTCTGGAAGAACAACGTGCGGCCCACGCTGCGTTGGTTCAATGGCAAGTGGAATCGCAAGGTCATCGGACTGGCGGACACTTATAGTGAGGTTCCCATTGATCTCGGTTCACCCGTGGGTGACTTCAATGATCCAGCTTCCAGGATTTACCCCTTCAAACTGATGGTCGGCAATCAGCCGGTGGATCCGGTCAACCAGACCGTCATGGTCCCGCACCTGTTTGGCCTGAAGGGTGGCGCCAATCCCTACTGGGGCAAGTGGGACTGGAACGCTTCGTTGATGGATGGGTCGGCCTATACCGGCCAGCCTTATTCCGGAACCTACAAGTTCGAAGACACGTTCATGCTGCTGTCCGTTAACCACGAAGTCGCGCCGGCCGAGCATGCCCTGGGTATGGGCGGCATCGGCGAGGGCTGCATGGATTGCCACGATGCCGGCCAGATTGACTGGGAGGCCCTGGGTTGGACTGACAACCCCTTGGACGGCGGCACGCGTCCGGGTGAAACCTCCAGCCAAACCGATCTCGATTGATCGACCAGGGCTGAACTGTAAATTAACTTTACATAACGAGGTGCAACCACAAGGAAATGGCCCGGGCAGCAATGTCCGGGCCATTTTTCCATCACCAGAACTTGAGCTTCAGACTTCCGTTTCGACGTCCTTGGCGACCTCAAGAAATCCGCAGGGGCAAACTTCTATGCACTTCCCACATTCCTTGCATTCATCGAGGTTCAGGGCGAAGTACATGCCGGGCCTCGGTTCTTCCAGTCGCGTGAAGCAGCCTGAGGTGCAATACATGAAACACTGCTCACAGCCGAAACAGGACCCACAGGAAAAGCAACGCTCCACCTCGGCCAGAAATTGCTTTTCGCTGATGTTTCCGGAAACTTCGGCCATTCCCAGGCGAACCCGGTCAGTGGCCTCCAGGGTGGGCTTGTGCGTCGCCTGGCTGGCTGTTTTGCTGGCAAGCCTTATTCGGTCCGACGGAAGGGTTTTTCCGGTAGCGGTGGGGCGGTCCGGTGCGCCGCTCAACTGCGCATGCAAGGCTTCTGCGGCCCGGCGGCCCTGGACGATCGCATTTCCCGCAATGCCGAGTCCCAGCGCGTCTCCGCCCGCGAGTACGTGATCGCAGACTTCGCCGGATTCGCCGGCTTGCAGTTTTCCATGAGCCTCTACCAGGGTCTCCAGGCCCTCCAGTGCCGGTGCCTGGGAGACCGCCATGATGATTGTGTCGGCCGTCAGTCGGAAGTCGCTGTCCTCGATGGGTAAGGGGCGCCTTCTGCCCGTCTTGTCAGCCTCGCCGAGTTCCATTTTATGGGCCACTATGGCCTCGATCCGGCCTTGTGGATCTCGCTCGATGGACCGGGGTGCGGCCAGTTCCAACAACTCCACCTGTTCGGCCAGGGCATCATCAATCTCTTCTGAATGCGCCGGCATTTCCGCGCGTGTCCGCCGATAGAGCAGGGTGACTTCGGCGCCACCCCGGCGGGCGCAGCGGGCTGCATCGATGGCGGTGTTTCCCCCACCGATGACGACAACACGCTGACCGATTTCGACGGCTTCACCTCGATTGACTTTTTCCAGGTAGTCAGTGCCGGTCATGACGCCGGGACCTTCGGCCCCGGGAATATTTAACGCGAGCCCGCGCTGTGCGCCGATTCCGAGGTACAGGTAGTCGTGACGCTGCTGCAATTCTTCCAGGCTCAACTCCCGGCCGACGCGGACACCCATGTGCAGTTCGACCCCTAACTCCAGGATTCGCTGGATTTCCGCGTCCAGCACAGCCTGTGGGAGCCGGTAATCCGGTACCCCAAAGCGCAGCATTCCCCCGGCCTGGTCGCGGGCGTCATAGACCGTGACCCGATAACCCCGGCGTGCCATCTGGTAGGCGAACGAAAGCCCTGACGGGCCTGCCCCGATGACGCCTATCCAATGCCCTTCAATGGCCTGGGGGGGCTCGGGTTCCAATGGGAAACCGGCCTCAATGGCGAAATCGCCCAGGAACCGTTCCAGGGCATTGATGGCCAGTGGTTCGTCCAGGTCACGCCTGTTGCACTGGCTTTCGCACGGGTGTGGGCAAATGCGTCCCAGGGTCGATGGGAAGGGGTTGACGTCGGTAATGGTTCGCCAGGCCTGGGCGTAGGACTCTTCCCGGGACAGCCCCAGCTTGGCTCGCTGCGCAACCAGCCCGATCCAGCCGCGAATGTCCCCGCAATTGGGGCAACTCGCCTGGCATGGGGGTGATTTTTCGACTTGCCGCGGCGGGTAAGCCGGCGTAATGCGCTCGGCCACGACAGGTGTGCTGTTGGTTTTCTTTCTCACATGCTCGACTCGCGGTGCCGGGAGACCTCATGGTCAAGTTCCCTGATACGGTGCGACATGGTCTTCAGCAGGTTGACCGCCAGCAGGGGGTCTTCCCGAATACGTCGCAGCAGGGTCTTCTTGTCGATCTTGAGCACCCTGGATTCTCCCGCGGCACGCACGGTTGCGGAGCGGACCTCTTTTTCGAAAATCGCCATTTCGCCGAAGAAGTCTCCCGCTTCGAGGAACGCCAGGTGCTGAACCTGCCCATTGCCGCTGGCCTGTATGACCTCAACCCGCCCGGACTGGACCACGTACATGCTGTCGCCGGTATTGCCCTGGCTGATGACTTCCTCGCCGTCGTTGTAAAGTTTTCCAAGCGCGCCACTGACCATGTTCAAGCCTCGTTTTTGTTGCCGGGAGCTTCGTTGATCCGGGGCCTGAGGCTGCCGGCGATGCTGGTGAGCAGGTGGCCGATGAATCCCGGGTGAAAAGTGCCCCGGAACATCTCGGTATAGGGTGCGCTGCCGGTAAACATATTCCACAACAGGGAACTCATGTGCGGCTTGGCGCCAGCCCGGTTCTGTTCATCGGTCGCCATGTTGAGCATGGCTTGTCGCGTGATCCGGGATTTCTTCATGATTTCATTGGTGGCGAACATAACCCGGCCGACGGCATTGTCATTGGCGATTTTCCGGCATGCCGGCCAGAAGTGTTTGGCGAAGTCACTTTTCGATACACCGTGGAAAACGGCCGTGGTGGCCGCTGCCTTGCCGGTCCGGAAGGCGGCGCCGATTCCGTCCTTGTACAGGCGCGTGACGCCACTATCGCCCACCAGGACGATACGGTCACCGTAGGGACGTTTGCGGGCGCCCAGGTTGATGAGAGGCGAACAACTGCAAACGCAAGGGATGGTATCGGTGGGAAAGACCCGCTTCACCACCGGGTCGTTCAGAAAGGCATGGACCAGTTCCTGGTCCAGGTCTTCACCGACCATGACCACGGTGGCGAATTCGCCTTTGGGGATAATGGCCGCGAATTCGAAACGCGGTATCGAAAGCAGGAAAACGTGCACCGACCGGCCGAGGATACGCCGAATCTCGGCCTCGGAGGCACGGAACTCGCAGATGTAGCCCCGGGTGGTTTTGGGTGGCTCGAAACCGGCAGGATGATCGTCCAGCATGTGAATGAATTTGCTGTTGACGCCGGCGGCGACCGCGACGAGGTCGTAAGGTCTGCTGGATCCGTTCTGTAACTCCAGTTGGGGCCGGTCTCCAGACCAGTCCACGCCGGTGATCAACTGACGGACAACATGGGCGCCGCGTTCCACTGCCATGCCTTGCAGGAAACCATCGAAACTTTCGAGCGGTGCGGTTTCCCCCTCGCGCGGTCCATTTCCGCGGTACAGAGCGGCGATGCGCTGCTCATGCACCGGGCTCTGGATGGTCACGTCACCGACGTCCATGTGGACCTCGTAAGATTCCACGCCGCGCTGAACCACGCTGCTGGGCAGGACAATACCCTCAGCGGCCAGAATCTGCACCAGTGACTCGGACACGACACCACCGCAATGATTGCAGCCGGCTGGCCCGCAATAGCCGAATGAGCGGGGCTCGAATATGTCGACTTCGAGGTCGAGATCGATGGCATCGGCCATCTTGAGCAGGAAATACGAGAAAAAAGAACCCGCTGGACCACCGCCGACGACCGCGATCCGAGATCCGTTATCCAGCGCGAAACCCCTGTTGTCATCCACCTGAAGATTAGCGAATGAATCCGCGACGGACTGCTGTTTGGTAAGCCCCATACGTGACCCTTCTGCTTCGCCCGTTCATCTGTTAGTCTAGCCCGTTGCTTGAATTTGACAACCTGACTTGGGTCATTTGACCGCTATTTTTGACTTGAAATGCGCGTACTTAGTGAACGGGTAGACATCGAAGCGTCGGCCGCTGATGTCTGGAAAGTATTGGCCGATTTCGGTGCGGTGGCCGACTGGGCCCCGTACATGAAAACCTGTCACCTCATTGGTGAGCAGACGGCTGGGGTGGGCATACGAAGGGGAATGCGTCATGCCTGGGGCTTCCGTTTCGAGGAAAAGGTAACCGACTGGACAGAGGGCAGGGGTTTTTCCTTCGACGTCTTGCGCGCCCCTTTCCCCATGACGCACGTCAAGGAGTCCTGGGTCATCACGGGCGGCAACGGCACCACCACGGTGGCAACCCAGGTCAGTTATGGCATGAGCCTGTCCGCCGTTGGATCCACCCTCGACTGGGCGCTGGTCCGCTTCATCGTGCGTCGTGAAATGCGCTCTGGTCTTGCAGGGCTCAAGCGTTTCATCGAGGGCCGCTAGCCCGCCAAATTCAGTCCCTGCCAGGCACCAATTTTCCCAGAACAACTAGACTTTCGCCTAATTGACGCGGCGTGGCATCAGACCGATAGTCTTGAGTTGCGAAACCTTGGACCGAGGAGGATTCTCATGTCGGGTGAGTATCAGGCCAGCTACCGTATGTCACTGGAGCAGCCAGAGGAATTTTGGGGTGTTGCCGCTAAAGGCATCGACTGGATCAAGCAGACCGAGCGCGTGCTGGATGATTCCCGCAAACCGTTCTATCACTGGTTTGCCGGCGCCGAACTGAACACCTGCTACAACGCTGTTGACCGTCATGTCGAGAACGGACGTGGCGAGCAGGACGCCATCATCTACGACAGCCCGATCACGGGCGTCATCGAGAAAATCAGCTACCGGCAATTGCTGGACCAGGTTTCCCGCTTTGCCGGTGTACTTCGCGCCAACGGCGTCGACAAGGGTGATCGGGTCATCATTTATATGCCCATGATTCCCCAGGCGGTGGTGGCCATGTTGGCGTGTGCGCGCCTCGGTGCCATTCATTCGGTGGTCTTCGGCGGATTCGCCTCGAAGGAACTGGCCACGCGGATTGACGATGCACAGCCCAAAGTCATCGTTTCGGCCAGTTGTGGTATCGAGCCCAGCAGGGTGATTGCCTATAAGCCCCTGCTCGACGAGGCGATCGAGCTTTCCACCTACAAACCTGCACACACGGTCATCGTGAAACGTCCCCAGGCCGAGGCTGTGATGATGGAAGGCCGGGATGTCGACTGGGACACGGCGATGGCGGCAGCGGAGCCTGCAGACTGCGTGCCGGTGGCGGCGACGGACCCACTCTATATCCTCTATACCTCGGGAACCACCGGTCAACCCAAGGGCATCGTCCGGGACAACGGCGGACACGCGGTTGCGCTGCATTGGAGTATGAAAGCGGTGTACGACGTCGAGCCAGGCGAGGTTTACTGGGCCGCATCGGACGTCGGATGGGTTGTGGGCCACTCCTACATCGTCTATGGCCCCTTGCTCAACGGCAACACGACCATAGTGTTCGAGGGTAAGCCAGTGGGCACACCGGATCCCGGCACCTTCTGGCGCATTATCAGTCAGCACAAGGTCAGCGTGCTGTTCACGGCCCCGACGGCTTTCCGCGCCATCAAGAAGGAAGACCCCGACGGCACGTACATCCGCAAGTACGACCTGTCGGGATTCCGCACTTTGTTCCTGGCCGGTGAGCGGTGCGATCCGGATACACTCAACTGGGCGGAAGAAAAGCTCGGTGTGCCCGTCATCGATCACTGGTGGCAGACCGAGACAGGTTGGGCCATCGCGGCCAATTGCATGGGAATCGAGCCGCTCGCAGTCAAGCCGGGGTCTCCGACTTGCGCTGTGCCGGGCTACGATGTGCGCGTTCTGGACGAGCGCGGCCAATCGGTTGCCCCGGGAGAAATCGGTTCTATTTCGATTAAGTTGCCGATGCCCCCCGGTTGCCTGCCGACCTTGTGGAATGCTGATCAGCGGTATATCGATGCCTATCTCAGGCAGTACCCTGGCTACTACCTGACGGGAGATGCCGGCTACAAGGACGAGGACGACTATCTCTGGATCATGAGCCGGATTGATGACGTCATCAACGTGGCGGGCCATCGGCTGTCAACCGGTGCCATCGAAGAGGTGCTGGCTTCGCATCCGGCCGTTGCCGAGTGTGCGACATTTGGCGTTATCGATCAGCTCAAGGGCGAACTGCCTCTGGGCCTCGTGGTGCTGAAGGCTGGAGCTGACATCGATGAGGCTACTTTACGCCAGGAGCTGGTGCAATTGGTCCGGTCCCAGATCGGCGCGGTCGCAGCGTTCAAGCTGGTAACGGTGGTTCACCGTTTGCCCAAGACGCGGTCAGGCAAAATTCTCAGAGGCACGATGAAAAAGATCGCGGATGGGCAGGATTACAAAGTGCCGGCCACCATCGATGACCCGGCGATTCTCGCGGAGATTCGCGAAGCGCTCAAGCCCCTGGGATACGCGCCGAAGACGGGCAAAGAGAGCTGAATCGTCAGTAATAGCGGAGGTAAGGCGCCAGGCGGAGCGATGCATCAGGTTCCAGGCGCGCCGCGATCGCCAGGGTCAGTTCGGCGGTGGCGATCGCGTCGTTGAGCGCGTTGTGGGCGACGTAGCGGGGCAAGCCATATTCCTCCCGTAGCTTGCCAAGTTGCATGTCGCCCTGCTTGACAGGCACTTCCCTGCGTTTGCGTTGCTGGTGTTCAATCTGCATGGTGTCAAGCACCAGAAAGGCGGGCGAAACTCCGGCCCAATGCCGGCAGGCGGTTTTCAGAAAGCCAAGGTCCAGGCCGGCGTGGTGGAAGACCCAGACACGCCCGGTCGCGGCCCTGAACAATGCTTCCAGCCCTGCCTCCAGTGGCTCGCCTTCTGCCACCTCGCTGTCCATCAATTCATGAATCGTGGCACTCGAGCCGACGGATTGTCCGGCCGCAATCAGCATATGACGGTTGCCGCTGAACTGGATACGTCCCTCATTGATCAGGGTCCAGCCAATGGCAATGATCTGGTCGTTGCGTCGATCGAGGCCGGTAAGCTCAAGATCGACGGCAATCAGAGGTGTGTTGGCGAGATTATCCGGTTGCAGGTGTGCGCAAACCTCCAGATACTCCGCCAATGTGGCGTTCTCGCTGGCCCTGGAAAGTTTCCAGCAGCGCCGCCTTTGTCGCCAGCGGCGCAACATCAGCGAACCTGGTAGCGCACCCGCAGCGCGTTTTGTGCTTCCACCACCAACATGAATGCGTCTTTCAGGTTGCGTCGCATCAGCGGGGACAGTTCCTCGGTAGGCACGAAATTACCGGGCCGAGCACCGGCTGTCATTTGCTCTGCCTGGTAAGTCAGGCGGATACGGTTGATCAGGATGAGTGCATCCCGAAGGCTGTTGGCATCATTCTCATTGACGGCGCCGGCGGCAACTGCCAACTCCAGACGCGTGAAGGTGTTCGGCTGTGTGATGCCGTTTTCCAGGGCTCGAATCCTGGCCAGGTCCGTTATGGGGACGATACCCCTGTGTTTCAGGTTAAGCCCTTCGCTGTGCGTGCCGTCGTCCTCCTGAACGAAACGCCTGAAGAACCCGATGGGTGGGCGATGATGCAGGATGTTGGTGGCCATGAAACGCAGGAAAATATGATTGTTCCGGGCCGTTGTGACAGCGTACTCGAGCAGGGCGTCGACCAGTTCCGAGCGGCCGTAGACGCAACGCATGTCGAAAAAGATGCTGCTGAACATCACCGACTTTGGATCGCCTTGTTCGATCCAGCGGTCGAACTGGCGTTTCCAGTTGGCCAGTGACACCCGCCATTTGACATTGAGCGCCATGATTTCGCCCGGGCAGAAAACGTAACCGAGGCGGTCCAGACCGTCGCAAACAAAGTCCGCCAGGCGCGAAAAATATTGCGCTTCATCCTCATCCGGATCGCGTTGCAGGATCAGGCCGTTGTCCTGGTCGGTCTTTGCCGTCTGTTCCTCCCGCGCCTGGGAGCCAAATGCGACCCAGGCGTAAGGGAATGGCGCTGCCCCCAGCTCTGCTTCTGCCAGCTGAAGCAGACGTACGGTGAAGGCATCGGTGATGTGCGTCACCATGCGGCCGATCTGTTCGACATCGCGCCCCAGGTTGACCATGCGGGCGAACAGGGACGGCAAACGCTGGCTGAGTTGCACCAGTTCGTCGATGGTTTTGCGTTTGTAGATGTCCCTGACCAACCGCAAGGGGTGTTCGGACTGGGTTCGCAGGATGTCACCAGCAGTGACGAGACCGACCGGTTCGCCA
>JAHEFS010000050.1 GCA_024640045.1 Chromatiales bacterium
TTGATCTCGATGGTTGGTCTGCATCGATTCTGGCCTGTTGCCAATTGGTTGCAGCCGCCGTGGAACTGGCTCGGCCTTTTTCCTCTTTTGTTCGGGCTATATATGGCCGCGGTTTCGGCGAAGACGTTTCGCAGCTTGGAGACTGGCCTGATCCCTTTCGATGAGGCGACTTGCCTGGTGACCAAGGGGTTCTTCCGCTATACCCGAAACCCGATGTACCTGGGCATGGTGCTGTTCCTGGCCGGGGGGGCAACGCTTTTAGGCAGCATCGGCTCGCTATTCCCGGTACCCTTGTTCGCGTGGATCATTCAACGCAATTTCATCCTGGGTGAGGAACGTTTCATGGAAACCGCGTTTGGTGACGAATTCCTGGCCTACAAGTCCAGGGTGAGGCGGTGGTTATGAGCGCCGAGCGCAGCGTTACAGTTCCTTACCGCGTCGAGACGCAACGACTGCTGTTGCGTTGCTGGTCGCCGCGTGATGCGGGATGCCTGCGCGAGGCACTCGACCATTCGAGTGAGCACCTGCGACCATGGATTCCCTTCATGAAAGACGAGCCGCGAACCTTCGCACAGACCTGTCAATGGCTGCGCGAAGCCCGTGCCTTTTTCGACCGCGACCAGGCCTGGCATTACGCCGTTTTCGATCGATCGGGCGGAGGCCTGTTGGGCGGCAATATGCTGAACCCGCGGGTCGGCGAAGGCGGACTGGAGTTGGGTTACTGGACGACAGCAGGGCTGACCGGTGGCGGTATCGCTACCGAGGCGACCAGCGCGATGATCCGTTGCGCATTCGAGCTTCACCAGGTGCAGCGGGTGGAGATTCACTGCGCGCCACAGAATCTGGCCAGCGCGGCCATTCCGGAAAAGTTGGGATTCCAGCATGAGGCCACGCTGAAAAAGCGAGCCACGAACACGGCCGGAGAATTGTATGACCTCATGATCTGGACGTTGCCGAGGGAAACCTATGGCGACTCGCCATTGCGCAGCTTGCCGGTGGAGGCGTTTGATTGCGCCGGCCGCCCAATTGAATTCCATGAACCGCTGGGAGAACAGGCTTGAATACCGCCACCGAAGCACTGAAACGGCTGATTGAAGGAAACCACCGATTCGTGGCGGGTACGCCTGCCATGCGCTCAGCACCGCTGGAGGAACTGGCCAAGGCCCAGGAACCTTTCGCGATCGTGCTGGGATGTTCAGATTCCCGCGTTCCCGCCGAAATTGTGTTCGACCAGGGGCTGGGCGACCTGTTCGTCATCCGTGTCGCCGGGAATATCGTGGCACCATCGCAAGTCGGCAGCGTGGAGTTTGCGGCGGAACAGTTTGGTACGCGCCTGGTGGTGGTTCTGGGACACTCGAATTGCGGCGCAATCCTGGCGACACTGGAGCAGTTGAAACGTCCAAGTCAGTCGCGATCACCCAACTTGCGGCCCATCGTCAACTGGATCAAGCCCTCGATTGAACGCCTGTTGGAGGCCGGCATGACCGATCATGAAGAATTGGTCGGGCAGGCCGTGCGCGCCAATATCCAGGCCTCGGCTGAGCAGTTGCGAAGCGGTTCCGAGATACTCGAGGGCCTGATTCGGGACGACGGCTTGCTCGTAGTGGGCGCTGAGTATTCATTGGATACCGGCGTGGTCGAATTCTTCGACGGCATGCCTTGAGCGAACGTCTGGCATGTTCGGGTATCATGCGAAAATGCGCTGCCGAGGCTACATTCTGATCGCGATGCTTTCGCTGGCATCGTTGCTGTTGGCCGGGTGCCAGGGCAGTTCCGATGACGATCGCATCGTGCTTAAATTTCCTCACGTAACAGCTCCGGGAACGCCCAAAGGCCAGGGCGCTGAGCGGCTCAGAGAGTTGATCGCTGAGCGCCTGGGGGACCGCGTGGTCATGGAGGTCTATCCCTCCGGGCAGTTGATGAACGAAGACGACGCCATCGAGATGCTGGCCTTTGGCGAGGTGCAGATGATTGCGCCGTCGCTGTCCAAGTTCGATCGACTCACGCGCAAGTACCAGGTTTTTGACCTGCCCTTCCTGTTCCCAGATCTCGAGGCGGTCGAGGCTTTTCAGCAAAGCTCCGTGGGCCAGGATCTGCTGGGTGAACTTTCGCGCAAAGGCTTCCTCGGGCTGGCCTACTGGCACAACGGGATGAAGCAGTTCGGGGGCCCGGTGCCGATGCGCCGCCCGGAAGACGCGGCGGGTCTGAAGTTCCGGATTATGGAGTCCGATGTGCTGGAAGCACAGATTCTGGCCATGAAGGCCAATCCTCAGAAAATGGCGTTTGGCGAGGTCTACCAGGCGCTGCAGACAGGCGCCATCGATGCGCAGGAAAACACGTGGTCAAATAATTATTCGCAAAAGTTTTTTGAAGTACAGCCGTGGTTCACCGAGAGCAATCATGGTTACCTGGGGTACCTGTTGACCGTCAATCCCGGCCAGTGGAAGAAGCTGCCTGCAGACATTCGTCTTGAACTGGAACAGATCATCGCCGAGGTGACTGCTGAAGTGAATGCAAACGCCGCTGCATTCAATATCAAAGACCGCGCACGAATTCTGGAGTCGGGGCAGTCACAAATCATTGAGCCCAGCGTGGAAGAAATGGACGCGTGGCGTAGGGTGATGCGCCCGGTCTGGGACGAGTTCGCCGACGAGATCGGCGAAGCAGTCATGTCGGCTACGCCCGCCGGACCGGCCCAGTGAGCCTTCGCTGATGTCGACGCGCATGCAGTCCATGATCAATCACCTCGAAGAAGGGCTGATGGCCGCGTTCCTGGCGTTCATGACGCTGCTCACCGCGGTACAGGTGTTGCTGAGATACGCTTTTAACACCGGCTGGATCTGGTCGCTGGAAGCCACCACCTACACCTTCGCGTGGCTGGTGTTGTTAGGGATGGCTTACGGGGTGCGAACACGCAGCCATATCGCAGTGGACCTGGTCATGAGTCGATTGCAGGGCAAGGCGTTGCGAGTGGCCACGGTGCTGGCGCTGCTGGTCTGCATTGCCTATGCAGTGCTCATGCTTTACGGCGGCAGTGTGCTGGTGTGGCGGTTGGTAGAACTGGGCAATGAAGCGAGAGACCTGCCCGTGAAGCGCTGGCTGCTCACAAGCATGATTCCGATCGGCTTCGCCCTGCTGGCGCTGCGGTTTCTGCAACTGGGCCGGCTGTTTATCCGGGGTGATCTCGATCGGCTCAACTTCGGCCATCGCGAAGCCGCGCCAGAACTGCTGGCCGAGAGGCCTGAAGAAGGACAAGAGCCTTGACGGGCCTGTTCCTCGTCGGCGTGTTGTTCCTGTGCCTGCTGTTGGGCGTGCCGATCGCGGTTTCGCTGGGCTTTGCCAGCATCGTGACCCTGATGATGTTCGCCGACCAGTCGTTGTTGTCTTTGGCCCTGCGCTTTTTCCATACCATGCAGGTCTACCCGTTACTGGCCATCCCGTTTTTCATCCTGGCCGGTACCCTGATGACCAGCGGTGGCGTAGCCCGGCGCATGATCGACTTCGCCGATGCACTGGTCGGGCATATGCACGGCGGCCTGGCGATGGCTTCGGTGCTGGCTTGCATGCTGTTTGCAGCGGTCTCCGGCTCCTCACCCGCTACCGTGGTGGCGATCGGCAGCATCGTCATCGCAGGCATGATCAACCTGGGCTATACGCGGAAGTTCGCAGCGGGCGTGATCTGCAACGCGGGCACCCTGGGCATCCTCATTCCCCCGTCGATCGTGCTGGTCGTTTACGGAGCCGCCACGGAAACGTCCATTGGCAAACTCTTCATTGCCGGCATCCTGCCCGGCTTGCTGCTTACCAGTGTGATGGTCGTGGCAATTTACCTGATCGCCCGGCACCGCAATATTCCGCGCCAGCCCTGGCGAGGCTGGGGCAGGGTGCTGACCGCGGGCCGCCGGGCCATCTGGGGGATGGCGCTGGTGATCATCATCATGGGCGGCATCTATTCCGGGGCCTTCACTCCAACCGAGGCGGCTGCGGTTTCGGCCGTATACGCCTTGCTCGTGGCCCTGTACGTGCACCGGGATATTCGTTGGCGGGATGTACCAAAAGCCCTGATCGAAAGCGCCCGGATCACGGCCATGCTGATGTTCATCATCGCTAACGCGTACCTGTTCGCTTTCGTGCTGACCACTGAGCAGATTCCGCAGATGACCTCGCAAGCCATTATCGATCTCGGCCTCTCGCCCTGGGCTTTTCTGCTGGTGGTTAACGTCCTGCTGCTGATTGCGGGCAACTTCATGGAGCCCTCTTCGGTCATTCTCATCCTGGCGCCGATCGTCTTTCCGATTGCCACCAGCATGGGAATCGACCCGGTACACCTGGGCATCATCATGGTCGTCAACCTGGAAATCGGCATGGTGACACCGCCGGTCGGGCTGAATCTTTTTGTGACTGCCGGTGTGGCCAACATGAGCATCGAAGAGGTCATCGTCGCCGCCTTGCCGTGGCTGATGATCTTGTTGAGTGTGCTGATCATCGTGACTTACGTTCCGGCGGTGTCGCTGTTGTTGACGCGCTTCATGTAGGATCCGGAGCACTCGGGCCGCAGGCTCATTGATCTTTCAGCAGGTAGTGCTGTAGAAACTGATAGGTCACCTGTTCGAACAGGTCGCGATTTTCCTTGCGCTCGTAGTTGTGACCCTCATTGAGCGCGTTCATGTACCACACGGTGCGGCCGCGCTCACGCAGCGCGGCAACCATCTGGGAAGACTCCGACTCGGGAACCACCGGGTCATTTTTGCCTTGGGCGATGAACAGCGGCGTGGTGATTCGGTCGACGTTGTTGAGCGGGGAAATTTGCTCCAGGAACGCCCGGTTTTCCGGAATGCGCTCGTCGCCATACTCCACCCGGCGCAAATCCCTGCGGTAGCCCTGGGTATTTTCGAGGTAGGTAACGAAATGGCTGATGCCGGCGCGGTCGACCGCGGCCCGGATCCGGTCCCCATAGTGAACCGCAGTGGCCAGCGCCATGTAGCCGCCGTAACTGGCGCCGAAAACGGCCACCCGGTTTGCATCCAGGTCCGGATGCGCCTCGATCCAGCCCAAGAGCGCACCGATATCGCGTACCGCATCTTCGCGCTGCAGGCCATCGTCCATCGACAGGTAACCGTAGCCATAGCCGAGGGAGCCACGGACATTGGGAGCGACGACGGCAATGCCGAGCGTGTCCAGCCACATCTGGATGGTAGCGTTGAATGACGGGCGGAATTGACCCTCTGGTCCGCCATGGATGTAGATCACCACCGGAAACGGTCCCTTCCGCCCGGGAGGGCGGTAATAGAACGCCGGCATCATCAGCGCCTTGTCATCAGTGAGCGGCGCTGGAAAGTGCACCAGTTCGGGGTCGGTGAACTGGTCTGTGTCCAGGCCGCCCACCTCGCCAAAGGTCCAACGCCGCAAGCGCCGGTAGCTCAGTGGACGGCGGTTCAATTCCAGTACGAAGGCGTCGCTGGGTGTGTGCGAGGTGCTGAGGGTCATCCCCAGCTGGCGCCCGTCCGGGCTGAATTTCAGCCCGCTGATCACGCCGATGGGGATGCGCTTGACCCGCTTGTGGCGCTGCCTGGCCGGGTCGAACAGGTAGAGCTGGCTAATGCCCTCCTCGTTGGTGACGAAGGCCCCGCGCTGCCGGTCCTGGCTCAGTTCGAATTCAGTGACATCCCAGGAAATGCTGTCCGGAACGTACTCCACAGTACCGGGTTGGTCGAGTGGAATGCGGCCTATCTCGGCGGATCGGTTTCGCTGGTTGGTGATGAAGTGTACGCCCCCACCATCGGTATCGAAGCCCGTCGCGATGTTGCTGGAGGGCTGGTCCGGATTCCCTGCCAGCCGGGTAAGTTGGCCGGAATCGAGGTCCAGCAAATAGATCATCGAGTCGGTGATGCCCGCATAATATTGGACCAACAGTTGTTTTCCATCGTCACTGAAAGCCACGGGTTTCCACAGCGCACCATCATCCACGCGCAGCGCCAGCTGGGCGCTGGCAGGATTATGGACCGACATGATCCAGACGTCGTTGTGCCGCCCATCCCGCTGGGTCGAGCGCCAGGCCAGGCGTTCACCCGCCGCGTCCCATACCAGCCGGTTGTTCAGGGATTGGCCATCCGTCAGCAGCCGGGTGGCGCCATTGCGCGGGTCCAACAGGTAGATCTGGTCGAAGCCGCTGCCTCCTTTGCTCATGGTGAAGGCGAGCAATTGGCCCCCGGGTTGACGCGCAACTTCACCCACCGCTTCTCCGGTAAAAGTCAGCTGTTCGCGTGCGCTGCCCGCATGGTCGACGAAATGGACCTGGTTGACGCCGTTGAATCGCGTTCTGATAAAAATACTCTTTCCGTCCAGGGCCCATTCCGCGAACCAGCTCGCCCGCGCGCTCTGGTAGCGGCTGAGCTCTTGGGCGAGATCGGCGGAAACCTCCGGCGCGCCCTCGAGTATCACCTGTCCTCCATTGAGGAGTTGCCGATGTGGGGTCTCGGCTAAGGCCGGCATCGAACTGATGAACAGACACAGCCCCACTGCGGAGAACTGTCTGCGCACTTGTCTCGAAAGGAAAGACATCAGTGAGGTCTCGCCCGGTCAAAAGCCCTTATATCGCCATGATCAGGACGTGCCAGCTCGTAGAGCCCGGGAAGGTGAGCCGTTATACTGACACGCTGTATCGATCGATGTGAATTCATGGACATTCCGCTGCATATCATAATACTGGCCGCAGGCGATGGGACTCGCATGAAGTCGCGCTTGCCCAAGGTGTTGCACCCCGTGGGCGGTCGCCCGATGCTGGCCTGGGTGTTGGATACCGCGGCTGCCCTGCAGCCGGATGGTATTCACGTGGTCTTCAACCCGGAAACGCCAGAGGTCCAGACCGTTTCTACAGAAGCCAGGGTCAACTGGGTGCCCCAGGCGGAACGCCTGGGCACCGGTCATGCCGTGCAGCAGGCCATACCGGCAATTCCACGGGCAGCGAGGGTGCTGGTGCTGTACGGGGACATCCCCCTGTTGCAGGCAGACACGCTGAGGTCGTTGCTCGCTTTGGATGAGGCGCTGGGTGTCCTGACCATGTCGCTGGAAAACCCGGCAGGGTACGGACGTGTCCTCAGGGATGCTGACGGGCGGGTCAGGGCCGTGGTGGAAGACCGGGACGCCGACGAAACACAAAGGCGGATCTCCGAGGTCAACACCGGGATTATCGTTGCCGATGCCCGGGGTCTGCGGGGTTGGCTTGATCGCCTGCATACCGAAAACAGCCAGGGCGAGTATTACCTCACGGATATTTTTGTGCTGGCGGCTGATGATGAAACGGCGATCGGCAGCGTACTGGCGGTGGACCCTGAAGAGATGCAGGGGGTCAACGACAGGGTGCAACTGGCCGCCACGGAGGCTCGTCACCGGAAGCTGGCTGCGGAGCGGCTGATGCGTGATGGCGTGCAAATTGTCGACCCCAGGCGTTTCGATCTGCGCGGTAAGATTCGGGCCGGGTGCGATGTGCGGATCGATATCAATGTCGTGCTCGAGGGGGATATCCGGTTAGGTGAGGGTGTCGCGATCGGTCCCGGTTGCGTGCTGCGCGATTGCGATCTCGCTGCCGGCACCCGTGTGCATCCCTACAGTGTGCTGGAGGGCGTCCAGACCCTGGGCGCTTGTGATATTGGGCCGTTCGCGCGTCTCAGGCCCGGAACCGTGTTGGGGGCGGGCGCCAAAGTCGGTAATTTTGTCGAGGTGAAAAACGTTCAGATCGGCGCCGGCACCAAGGCCAGTCACCTGAGTTACCTGGGTGATGCCACGATCGGTGACGGTGTCAATATTGGCGCCGGCACCATCACCTGTAATTATGACGGCGTCAACAAGCATCGAACCATTATTGAAAACGACGTCTTTATTGGCTCCGATACACAACTCGTTGCGCCGGTGACGGTCGGAAAGGGTGCGGATATTGGCGCCGGATCGACCATTACCCGTGATGTTCCGGAAGGTAAATTGACGCTGAGCCGCAGCAAGCAAGTGACCGTGCCGGGTTGGCGGCGGCCGAAAAAGGACGCGTAACTATGTGCGGAATCGTCGCTGCGAGTGCCGAACGTGACGTGGTCGACATCCTGATGTCGGGCCTGCACGCGCTGGAGTATCGGGGTTACGACTCGGCCGGATTAGCGATCCAGGCCGATGGCCTGGTGGCGCGTCAGCGCACGCAGGGCAAGGTCGGACGTCTCGACGATTTATTACGCAAGAACCCACTCGCCGGGAATTGTGGTATCGCGCACACGCGGTGGGCGACCCATGGCATACCGAGCGAACGCAACGCGCACCCCATGGCTTCGGGTGACCGGTTGGCGCTGGTCCATAATGGCATTATCGAAAACCACGAGGCGCTGCGCCGCGAGCTCCAGCAGTCCGGGGTCGAGTTCAGCTCTGACACAGACACCGAAGTCATGGTGCACCTGGTGGCCGGCCTGATGGGCGAGGGCAATGACCTTTTCGGTGCAGTATGCAAAGCCGTGCAACGCCTGGAGGGCGCTTACGCCATCGCAGTGGTCAGCGCGGCTGAACCCGGAGTGATTGTCGGCGCTCGCCAGGGCAGCCCACTGGTGCTGGGCGTCGGGTTCGCGGAGCATTTCCTGGCCTCGGACATTTACCCGCTGCTGCCGGTGACCAACCGCTTCGTTTACCTCGAGGAAGGGGATGTCGTGCGGCTGGACAGCACTGGCTACCAGATTCGGGATCGGGACGATCGTGAGGCCGAGCGCCCCATCCGTGAAGCAGACATGAGTGCCGATGCCGTGCAACGAGGCGATTTCCGGCATTACATGCTGAAGGAGATCTACGAACAGCCGCAGGTGGTTGCGGAAACGCTGGAAGGCAGAATCAGTGCCACACGTGTTCTGCCCAATATCTTCGGCGTGGGTGCCGAGGCGCAGTTTGCCCAGGTGAAGAACGTGCACATCGTGGCCTGTGGCACGGCGTATCACGCCGGCCTGGTCGCACGATACATGATCGAGCAACTGGCCGGGGTTCCCTGCACCGCGGAGGTGGCCAGCGAGTACCGTTACCGCAATCCGGTGGTTCCTGAAGACACGTTGTTCGTCACCATTTCGCAGTCGGGTGAGACGGCGGACACTCTCGCCGCCTTGCGCCATGCCCGGCAAGCGGGCTACCTGACCACGCTGGCCATCTGCAATGTGCCAGAGAGTTCGGTCGTGCGCGAGGCTGATCTTGTTCTGATGACCCGGGCAGGACCTGAAATCGGAGTGGCTTCGACCAAGGCGTTCACCACGCAATTGGCAGCGCTGCAACTGTTGGTGCTGGAGCTTGCAAGACTGAACGGAATGGAAAGCGAAGAATACTCGTCGTTGGTCGGTGATCTCAGCCACTTGCCAGACCTGCTCAACCAGGCGCTGGAACTGGACCCGGTGTTTGAGAAACTGGCAGAAGATTTTGTCGACAAAAACCATGCCTTGTTTCTCGGCCGCGGCAGCCACTACCCGATCGCCATGGAGGGTGCGCTGAAGCTCAAGGAAATTTCCTATATTCACGCCGAGGCCTACCCGGCTGGTGAACTCAAGCATGGCCCGCTGGCGCTGGTCGACAGTGAAATGCCAGTCATCGCGGTGGCGCCCAACAACCGCTTGCTTGAAAAACTGGTCAGCAATATCGAGGAAGTGCACGCCAGGGGCGGGCAACTGTACGTGATTGCCGAAAAGGGAGCCGAAACACGCTTCAGTGAGCGCCATGGAAAGCTGATCAAGCTGGATACCGGCGGTGCTCTGCTGGCGCCCATCGTATTGACGGTGCCCTTGCAACTGCTGGCCTACCACGTGGCTGTACTCAAGGGCACGGACGTGGATCAACCCAGAAATCTCGCCAAGTCTGTTACGGTCGAATAGCCAACAACAAAGTACTGAACGGAGTTCAAAATGGAAACAGTGGCGTTTGTTTTTTCCCTATTGGGCGTGGTGGCCTTCGTCAGGCTGGAAAAGTTGACGAAGACCCTGAAAGAGAAAGGGGTTCTGGAAGAAAACTACAAGGACGAGTAACCCGCTGTTTGGGGACGTCGGCTGAACACACGGAAATCCAGCCTCGCAGCATGGATACCTGCCGGTTTCGACCTACTCGTCCGAATCCTTTCCCAGGATGAAGGTCATCCCCGGCTTGAAGCTTCCCGGGCACAGGTTGTAGAACCAATTGACCGATTTCAGTAACGGACGAACTTCCCCGCCTGCAGCAACGTGTGCGGTGTATCGATAGTCGAAGTAGTTGCCGTAAAAAAACTTCTCGACCGACAGGCCGTTCTTTTCGACGTAGGCCGTCAGCTCTGCTCGAGTGTATTCGCGGAAGTGGCCCGGATTAAGCTTGTCCAGCTGAATCTCCTGGTAAGGGTTTCTGCCCATCAACAATATCAGCCGCTTGTGCAGGGCGACCGCATTGGGGGTTTGCAGATACAGCTTCCCGCCTAGCGCCATGAGCGAGCGGATAAACTCGAGCACAATAACCGGAGCCGTGTGCAGATGTTCGATGACTTCGGCAAAAAGGACGTGATCATAAGGACCCAGATCGGTGCGCAAAGCATGAAAGTCATGGAGTTGGTTCAGGTCGCAGCACCAATGTCGGCCGATTGGCGTTTCCGTGTCTGCATTGAACCCCAGGGTATCAACCGAGCAGCGCAATGTCTGCGCGGCCATGGCTGAAAACCTGCTGGGTCCAATTTCCAGGATTCGGTCACCCGGTCGAAAGCGCTGTTCAAGCTGTTGCAGCAGAATTGAAAATCTGGGCGCATGGTAATGAAGGTAACCGTCCTTTGGGTGCGCGCTCAGGTACTTCTTGATGGTGCTGTGCATATGCGTTCTGTTTTGTCTTTCGTCCGGCACCGATTGTCCGTGAGCCATTCATCATCGCTGCTGTAAATGACTCATTCAAGTTCGTCACCCCAAAGCCGCATCGCGCGTGCCAGAATAGGCGCAAATACTGGCGAATTCGCCCGCGATTCAGTAAAGTGTGCCCCCGGCCTGGTGCAATGAAAAGTGCGAGGCATTCAGAGATTTGAACGATGCGCAGAAAGTATAAAGCTGAAGACGAAGCCGAAATCAACATCACCCCGATGCTGGACATCGTCTTTATCATGTTGATTTTCTTTATTGTGACCACTTCCTTTATCAAGGAGAAGGGTCTGGAGGTTTCTCGTCCGTCCAACTCGCCACCCAAACAGGTCGAGCAAAAGAAGGGGCCGATCGTCATCAAGATTGACTCCAGCGGCAATATCACGCTCAAGGGCAGATTGCTGGAGCGCAAAGCAGTACAGGCCAACCTCGAACGCGAAAAAGCTGAGAAGCCCGATTCACCGTTGATCATTGCCGCGCACCCTGATGCGGAAACCAATGCCCTGGTGACCATTCTTGATGCGGCCGATGCCGTCGGCGTCGGGAGTGTCAGTGTGGCCACGACTTCCCGCTAGGTAACCGACAAACAGATTTGAAGTGGAGGCCGCCCCCGGGGCGGCCTTTTTCATGGCCGGGACATGAGTGTACCGATTGGCTAAGATGAACCCTGGGTTGACCTACCTGGGCTTCATTTACTTTGTGCTGAAACGGGCTCTTTAATATGCTTCTGAACCGCGGAGTCTTTCTCGATCTGGGCTCGGTCGATAACGACGACCTCGACCTTCGACCGCTGTCACGTCTGCTGCCAGACTGGCAATGGCACGAACAGACTTCCCCCTCGGAGCGAGCGGCCCGCCTGGCGCAGGCAGATGTGGCGGTCAGCAACAAAGTCGTGCTGGATCGCAATACCCTGCAGGCAGCCCCAAACCTGAAACTGATCGCGGTAGCAGCCACTGGCACCAACAACATCGACCTGGAGGCTGCGCGTGAGCACGGCATCATGGTCTGCAATTCCCGGGATTACGCGACCGAAGCCGTTACCCAGCACACGTTGGCGCTCATTCTCAACCTGATCACCGGGCAGGTCTTTTACCGGGATCGGGTCCAGGCTGGGGACTGGGGCCGAGCCAGGCATTTCAGTCTGTTCGACCGGCCGATTCGGCAATTATCGGGGCTTAACCTGGGCATTATCGGCCATGGCGTCCTGGGGAAGAGCGTGGCCGAACGTGCTCGTTGCCTGGGCCTGAACATCCTCGTGTCCGAGCGCAAAGGGCACAAGCCCCGCGGTGATCACCATGCCTTCGACGACGTGGTGGCGCACGCCGATGTGATCAGCATTCATTGCCCGTTGACCGAAGAGACAAGGGGGCTTTTCGATCGCCGAGTGATGCAGCGTATGAAGCCTGGAGCGGTACTGATCAACACCGCCCGGGGTGGTATCGTCGATGAGGTGGACCTCGCCGCATGTCTCCGCGCCGGAGTGATCGGGGGCGCCGGGATCGATGTGCTCAGTGTCGAACCGCCGCCGTCGGATCACCCGTTGCTGGCGACCGATATTCCCAACCTGATCTTGACCCCACACAATGCCTGGGCGACGCGTTCCGCCCGGCAGGCGCTGGTGATGCAATTGGCGAAAATCATCCACGCCTTTGAGCGCGATCAGCCGATCAATCGAGTTGCCTGAACACACTGATGCCGGCGGGACCGGGCCGCTCAGATCAGGTCACCCTCCTGGTCACCAGGAGGCAGTTGCAGGTAGTAGCCCAGTTCATTCAGATGTGACATGACTTCTTCCACATCCTCGCTGGCGAGTTTTCTCGTCGGCGACAGTTCCAGGCCAATGACGAATTCCGGGGTCCCGAACGCCGCCAATAACTCAGTCGGCAATTCTTCGAGTGTCCGTCCCTCGGCAAGATAGAGGTAGGTGTAGTCTTTGCGTTGGGATCGGAATACAGAGCAATTCATGCGCATCGCCAGTGGCACCCCTGGTGTGTCTTTAGCCAGGCAGTATAAAGAGTTTTTCCACTTCGGAGCGGCCGCTGGCCTCTGCGTTCGGGTGCTGCAAAGAAGCCCACCCTGGAGGCGGCTATGCTGTATATTTCCGGTCCATGAGCATGCGTCGCTACCGGGCATTCATCAGCTACAGCCACAGGGATGAGTCCTGGGCGCGCTGGCTGCATCGTGCGCTCGAGGGGTACCGCATCCCGCGCAAACTGGTCGGTGCCCAGGGTATCGACGGCGACATTCCCGCGCGGCTCAGGCCCGTGTTCAGGGATCGTGACGACCTTTCCTCGGCTGCCGACCTGCCCGGCAAGGTCAAGGAAGCTCTGGCCAACTCCGAAGCACTGATTGTCGTCTGCTCTCCAGCCGCCGCGTCCTCCCGCTGGGTCAACGAGGAAATCCGTGAATTCAGGCGCTTAGGCAGATCAGACCGCATTTTCGGGGTTGTCGTGGAGGGTGACCCGCAGGCAACAGGCGCCGACGCCTGCTTTCCACCCGCCCTGATGGAAAGTGAAGCAGGTGCTACTGTCGAACCGCTCGCAGCAGACGCTCGCAAGTGGGCAGATGGGAGGTTGCTGGCGAAGCTGAAACTGCTGTCCGGAATTCTCGGCATTCCCCTGGACAGCCTGCGGCGTCGTGATCTTCAGCGAAGACAGCGGATGTGGGTCGCAACGACCATTGCGGCTGTCGCCCTGGCGTTGATTGTCACGCTGGCGGTGACGTCCCGGGTGGCCGCGGAGAAGCGCAGGGCGTTTGCAGAGGAACTGGTCGGTTTCAAACTCAGTGACCTTGGCGGAAGACTCAAACTGGAAAGCGAACAGGACCTTTTGGCGCGCTTGGAGTATTGGGAAGAGGCTTCAAAAAACCAAAACGCCACCCCATCGACTGAAGCCGCCATCGAGCGTGCGCGCGAATTCCGGGCAGCGGGCATGGACAAGCGTCGCCGTGGTGACCACGATGGTGCCCTGGTAGATTTTCAGCAGTCCTGGTTGACGTTGGCGCTGCGTTTACAGCAGGACCCTTCTGACCGCCAGGTTCTCTTCGAACTGGGACAGGCTGAATTTTATATTAGCCAGGTGCACATGGAGCTTGGGGCTTTCGAAAAGTCGGAAAGGGCCTCGGCCAACTATGCTGAAGTTTCCCGCCGCCTGCTGCGAGCGGAGCCGGAAAATGCGGAATGGGTGCTGGAAATGGCCTATGCGCTGACCAATCTTGGCCGCTTCGAGGTGCTGCGCAAGGGCACCAGTTCAGACCGGGCGCTGCAGTTCATGCAATCGGCACTCGAGTTTAATCAAATTGCGCTGGTGCTCGATCCTGGCAATGAAGCGTACCGGTCAGAACTCGAGCAGTCACACGCCAACGTGGCCGATGCACAAATGCGCGTGTGCGACCTGGGCGGCGCATTGCATTCCCGCATGGAAAACACGCGCCTGGCGCGGGAGTTTTTTCGTGCGGCGCCCAATGATGAGCGAAAGAAACGCTTGCTGGCATACGCACTGGGTGGCTTGGCTGGTGTGCAGGAGAGCGTCGGCCTGGCTGAGTTAGCGCTTGGTAATCTGCAGGAATCCGCCGCCCTCATGGAAGCGTTGCAAGCGGAGCATCCCGAGAACGTGCGTTATTCTCAGCTTTTGACCAACCGAAACTCACGAGCGCTGGCGCTTTTGGCGCACACAGGGAAACTCGAAGACGCCCGGGCGGCCCTGGGGCCGCTGCAAGAGGCTTGGGAACAATACTTGTCCAGCGAGGAAAGCGCAGAGCTTCGCAGGCGCACTGAGTATGCTGAGTTCCTGCTCACTTGGGAACAGATTGAGGCCGAGATCGGCGACCCAGCGGCCGCGGCTGAACATTTGCAGCGCGCGCTGGATCAGCTGGTTCAGGTAGTTGAAACATCTCCGGACCTGGGGGTTGCTCGCGAACGACTGGCGCTCGCGGTTTATCGTTACTGGGAGCGGAACGGTGAGCTACCCGCTTTGGATGTCGAGCAATGGCTGCCGCAGGTGGCAGGAGTCGACCCCTACAACCGCGGTTGCCAGGAAATCAACCTGGCGGCGCGACTGTCGGTCATGCGGGGAGATTTGCCCGCGGCGGAAAGCTATACTTCGTACCTGTTGGAAAAAGGGTACTTTGAACCCGGGTTTGTACAGTTCTGTCGTTCACAGGGTCTTTGTGCCTTGTGACCCGGCCGGCTCGATCCGGATAATTTTTGCCGCTGGGGGCGGCCAAATAATGGGAGTCGACAATGAAAACGAAAAGTAGAATGATCAAACTGCTGCTGATGTCGGCGGCACTCAGCCCGATTATGGCAGTGGCCCAGGGAATGTCTTCCAACCTGGTGCTGTTACGTGTTAATGATGCCGGGACGGCCCTGGAGTACAACGCCAATGGTTCCCGCCATGGCAACTGCATGTCGAACCCCGGACGCGGTTGTGTCCGGGTTTCTGGCTCTGGCGAGGTCACGTTTCGGTTGGTGAGCGACCGGAGTTGCGATTCCGGCGGGCGGTGGGAGTTGTCCGGTGTGCAGCTTGGCGGTGAGAACTCCGGCGCGAAACCGGGTAATTGGGGTGGCTTGAGTCCGAATGCAGCGGGCGATTTTGGCGCGGATGCGCAAGGCTGGGCATCCACCAGTCCTGCGAGCGGTCAGGAGATCACGCTCTATGATGACAACTCTGCCGAATACAGCCTCTGGTACCGGGTGCGGGCCAGTTGTGCGGGTGAGGCGGATATCTGGTTCGATCCCCGTTTTGAAAACGATGGAACCGGCAACTGATCCTGCTTTCGCAATGACTTATCTGGTGGACTGGCAAGCGACGACGTAAGCCATGAAATTAACCGTCGGCGTCACAGGCCACCGGGATCTGGTTGAATCGGAGAAGCCCGCCCTGCGTGAGCAGGTGCGGGCTTTTTTCTCGCGACTTGAGGCGCAATTCCCCGGGCTCGACCTGCAACTCGTTACTCCGCTGGCTGAAGGTGCGGACCAGTTGGTAGCCGAGGTGGCGCAGGATTTGGAGATTCCCCTGATCATACCCCTGCCGATGGAACGGGAGGAGTATGAAAAAGACTTTGCCAGTGAAACGGGTCTGCAGAATTTCCGCAGACTGCTGCAGGGGGGGCGCGTGATCTCTCTACCGCTGGTTCGGGGTAGCTCACCAGAAGCCATTGGAACGCCGGGTGCCAAGCGGGACTGGCAGTACGCCCAACTGGGTGTATTCGTGTCCAATCACTGCCAGATTCTATTAGCGCTCTGGAACGGAAAATCCGATGACCAGGTGGGTGGTACCGCCGGTGTGGTCAACTACCATCTCACCGCCGTCATGCCCGGCTTCGGGGCGTTGGAAGAATCGCCCAACCTGTTGGCAGATAACGAGAACGACCTGGCCTACCAGATCGTGGTGTCGCGTCAGCGGCCTGGTGGGGAACCCGCCAACGGCCTGCAGCCACTGGAAGAGTGCTGGCTGAGTACGCACTTCGAGCGTACCCCTGCTGGCCCGGTCCCTGATGGCTATCGCGAAATGCTGCTGAGATTGCACGAGTATCAGCGAGATCTCGACAAGTACCAGGATCAGATTGAATCTTCTGCGATCCGTTTGCTGGGAGACATGCCGGAAATCGATTTGCCTGGCGGGGCAGCGTTGGTTGACCGGTTGTTTGGACAGGCAGATTGGCTGGCGATTCACTTTCAACAGCGCGTCCACCAGGGGATGATGGTGATCCACAGCCTGGCGGTGGCCATGGGCCTGGTATTCATGGTCTATGCAGAGTATGGCGGGCCAAAAGTGTTTCTGTACCTGTTCCTGGCGTTGTTCGGGACGGGCCTGGTGTTTCATGCCATTGGCAGCCGCCGGGAGTGGCATCGCAAATACCTTGATTACCGGGCGCTCGCAGAAGGTCTCAGAGTGCAACTCTACTGGAACCTGGCGGGTGTGGTGGAGACACAGTCTGCTGTGTTCGCCTATGATAATTTCCTGCAAAAACAGGATGTAGACCTGGGCTGGATTCGCCACGTGATGCGTTCGGCCAGCCTTTGGCGCGACCGGACGCGCCAACCGGACGAACGCTGGGTGGCCTGGGTTATCGATCAGTGGGTGGGAGCAACGAAAGGTGGAGGGCAGTTGGCCTACTACGCCCGCAAAAGCCTGCAGCAGGCCGAGAGCTACAGACGGACAACACGCCTGGGCGCGCTCTCACTCTGGTCCGGTATTCTCGTGGCCGCGTTCCTCGCTGCCTACACGCACGGCATCACCGAAGATACTCAGCACGCACTCCTCATCCTGACCGGTGTGCTGCCACTGATCGCCGGTGTGCGGGATGCGTATTCCCACAAAAAGGCGGAACGTGAACTGATCAAGCAATACCGGTTCATGGGCCAAATCTTCGGTAATGCGCGGCGCTTGCTCGACGGTTCGACGGACTGTGTTTTTCAGCGCCGGGTTCTCAAGGCAGTAGGTAACGCCGCCCTGGAAGAACATGCCGAGTGGATTCTGATGCACCGCGAACGGCCCCTGGAACAACACGGCGGCCTTTGACGGGGCGTTGACCTAACGCCGCCAGGTCATGCCTGGCCGCCACCCCCAGCGCCACAGAACGCCAGCACCGAATAGCAGGCCACCGAGATGGGCAAAATGGGCGATCTGAGGCATGGCCTGAGTGATGCCGAAAAGCAGTTCCACCCCGCCATAAATCAAGACGAACCACTTGGCCTTGACCGGCACCGGAAAAAACAGCAGAAAAATCCGGTTATCCGGCCAAGTCACGCCATAAGCCAGGAGCAAGCCGAAGACCGCGCCTGACGCGCCGATGGTGGGATAAAACTCCCCACTGACTTGCTGCACGATCAATTGCGTGATGGCTGCACCGATGATGCAGACAAAATAGTAAAGGGCGAACCGCTGGCTGCCCCAGACCCGTTCAAGCGGCAGCCCGAACATCCACAACGCGAACATGTTGAAGAACACATGGTTGAATCCACCGTGAAGAAATCCATACGTCACCAGTTGCCACGGTGCGAAATGGCCGCTCTGCAGGGGCCAGAGGGCCAGCAAAGGCGGCATGGTCTGGCTCAGGAACAGTACCGCGCAAGCGATGATGATACCGATTGAAATCGGTGGTTGAGTGACACGGAATCTTGCGGGGATATTCAATGACTCGCTCCAGGAAACGTCTGGCCGGATCTGCGCTGGCCTCTGCTGGAAATATCGGGCCAGCAGTGCGTCATTCAAGTTTACAATAAGCT
>JAHEFS010000051.1 GCA_024640045.1 Chromatiales bacterium
TGCCACTACATAGGCGATGCCTACGCGGAACACGTTCCTGCGTTTCAACTCTCCGAAGAGCGACAAGTCGTTATTACCCCCGCGGTAAACGACGGGCCGGATTCACAACCAGGTTCTGAACCGGCCGGTTATTGGTTTAATGGCTCTCGTATCTTTTTTCCGTAGTCCTCTTTCCCAGTTCCTGTCGAAGGAGTTTGTCACTCCTTAAATAGGAATCGTTCTCTATTCTTACATAATAGCGCAAGATTGTATGCTGTAAATGACTGAAAAAACGTGCTAATCACTCGGGCAGCCTGGTTCTGCGCACCAGTTGACCGAAATAAAGACTGTTTTCGAACATTCGCTCGGTCCCGCGCCAGAACCCCCTAAACACCGGATTGTTGGCAAAACGCACCACGAGACCGTTGCCTTGCCGTTCTGCGATGACCGCGGGCTGCGCCTTCATTTCATCCAGCCGTTCCGGGCCAATAAATCCGCTGAGCAGGGGCTTTTCGAGGTAACGAACCGGTGTGGAGTAGGCGTTGTCGCTAGCCTCCAGCAAAGTGGTGCCGCGCCGGAACAGGGGCAGATCCTGCCTCGCATAGCCAAACCCGATGGGATGGGTCGTGTCGATGGTCGCCGCCACGATCGCGCCACCGATCACCCGTTGCACATTGTCATGCTCAAAATCAGCGTAGCGGCGGTCTGCCGGCGTTTCCTCTTCCTCCTCTTCCTCCTCGTCCTTCGCGGTTTTGCAGTCTTCCGCCTTGGCTTTGAAGCAGAGCTTTTCAGCCCACTCGGTGGATCGGCCAATGGTGACCAGGATGCCGCCGTCTTGCACCCATGATGTGATTTTCGCCTGCTGGTCCTTGCCGATGCCGCTGTGGGTGGCATCGGTCATCAGTACATGCGTGTAGTCAGATAGCTTGACCCGCCCCAGCCGGTCGGGGCTGACCATCACCGGTGCAAAGCCCAGCCGTTGATCCAGGTGATGCCAGATTTCCCCGACATCATAGGAAGGCGTGCCTGGCCCATCGATCAGCAGGGGTTTGACAGGGTCGATAAAAGCAAAGTCACGGTTACCCAGGTCCGGGCCCCCGGGTGTCAGGCTGCTGGTGGCGGAATGTAACTCCAGGCCGCCGTCGGCCGCATTTTTGAGAATGTCACGAATCGCACCGATTTTGGATTTATCCTGGATCGCCGCATGTACTTGCAGCGTTCCCTCGCCGAATGAAAGTTCACCCCTTGGCGTCAGGGCAGTGAACGGCGTGGTCGCGGCCTGCACAAAAGCGCCAGCTTCAAGCAGTTGCTGCAACAGTCGGGACGCTTCGAGTTGTCCCCATGGCACCAGCCAGGCAATGGCCTCATCCGACCATGAATCCATGGGCTTGTCTACGGCATCATCGCTCGTGGCCGGCAGGCGTTTGAGTTGCGCGTAAGGCAGGTTGTAGGCCAGTGGCAGGGTCCAGGCGGAAACGTCATAGAAGGTGTTGTCCTTGAACTCGGTCCGGCTTTCCATCATGCCCTGCAGCAGCGCGAACTGGCGTTGCCGGAGCGGGAGCACCCAGGCATGGCCGGCTCGAAAGCGCTGGCCATCGACTTCGAGATCTTCATCCAGGGCCCTGAATTCAACCTGGTGCTGCGCGAAGACCTCCAGCAAAGCCCCTGCCCGAGCCGGGTCCCCATCATCGCCGATCACCCAAGCGGCGAAGCCTGCTTTTGCCGCCCGCTCGGCCATGGCCCGGAAATAGCCTGACTGGTAGGCAGCCAGGTCTGCGCGTGAATCGTGGGCGCCCTTGAGCGTTGAAAGCGTGGTGCGGAATTGGTTGCCGATGGCGTCCGAGAAAGACATCGGCCCGTAGGGGCGTTCCACCACGGGACCATTGATACGCGGTTGCTCGAACAGGATGCCGATGACGCCGTTGATGTCGGTATAGGTCGAGCCCTTGCCGATGTAGAAGTCATCGAAACCGTCTTCGGCATAGATCAGTTTACCGGCATCGTCCATCGCAGCGGCATGGTAGTCACCCAGTTTGCGGTGCATGGCGAGCGTTTCCGGGGGCAACAAGGGATGCTGACGATCCGGAACGCCGGGCTGGAAAAAGTAGGATAGTGCTGTATAGGCCTCGTGCTGGTCGGTCAGAACGTGCGGCAGCCAGCGGTGGAGTTCGGCGACCCGGGCGCGGGACTCCGGGTGCACCAACGGCAGCCAGTCACGGTTGAGGTCGAACAGGTAATGATTGGTTCGCGCTTGCGGCCAGTCTTCGTTGTGGATGCGGTGGTTACGGTCTTCTACCGGGTTGAGACTGCGGTTGCTGTTTGACCAGGTAGAAAAACGCTGCAGGCCGTCCGGGTTGAAGCTGGGGTCCAGCAGGATGATGGATTCCTTGAGCAGGTTGGTTACAAAACCTGAGCGCGAAGCAGCCAGGTAGTAAGCAATCAGTGGTGCAGCATTGCTGCCACTGGCTTCGTTGCCGTGGATGCTTTGCCCCAGCCACACCACCAGCGGCGTATCACTGCTGTTCTTGCCACCGGCGGCCTGCAGGTGGCGCTCGCGCATGGACTCGATATTGGCATGATTGTCCGGCGCCGTAAAAATCAGCTGCAAAATTGGTCGCTGTTCGTGCGTGCGTCCGATGACCTTGATGCTGACACGGTCCGAAGAATCAGCCACCGCTTGCATGTAGCCGACCAGTTGGTCGTGGCTGATGCGCCAATCACCCACTTCCCAGCCGAGGAATTCTTCAGGGCTGGGAACGGCAGGATCCAGATCTGCGTTATCGGGCAGGTAGTCGCTGGCGGTCATCGCCCAGCCGGGCAGGCTGAATACGAATCCCAGGGCGAGCAGAAACGGGCGCATGTGTGTACTCCGGATAGGTGGGTCGAACCTGTAATTCTAGGTCATGTCGCCGTCTAATGGGATTGGATTTAAACCCTCTTGAGGTGCTGTTACCATTGCGGCATGAACTGGAATGGCTGGTTGTACCTCTTTTTGTATGCGGGCTTCGCGCAAGCCGCCAGCGCAGACGTTTCGCTGGATTTGCTGGAACTGCCCGAAGGCTTTCGAATCTCCGTCTACGCCAGCGGTGTCGAGAACGCCCGCCAAATGGCCTTGGGCGAGCGGGGAACCCTGTTTGTCGGCACTCGCGGGGAGGGTAAGGTTTACGCCGTGACAGACCGTGATGGCGATCAGGTTGCTGAACGTGTCTACCTGATTGACGAAGGACTCAACAGGCCTTCAGGCCTCGAGTTCCGGGAAGGCGCCCTGTATGTCGGAGCCGTCGATCGAATCCTGCGCTACGACGATATCGAGGTCCGGCTCGAAAATCCCCCCGACCCGGTGGTCGTGACTGATTCATTGCCAGATGAAAGATCGCACGGTTGGAAGTACCTGAGATTCGGCCCTGACGGGATGCTTTATGTCCCGGTCGGGGCGCCCTGCAACGTGTGTGATGAACCCGGTTTTGCCGAGATTCGACGCATGCTCCCGGATGGGACAGGCATGGAGGTGTTCGCGCGCGGCGTGCGCAACACGGTAGGCCTGGCCTTTCACCCTGACACCGGCGAGTTGTGGTTTACAGACAACGGGCGTGATCGCATGGGTGACGATGTGCCGGACTGCGAATTGAACCACGCGCCCACTCCCGGTTTGCATTTTGGTTTCCCCTACTGCCACCAGGGTGATGTCCCCGACCCCGAGTTTGGGGTCGGAAAATCCTGTAGTGATTACACGGGCCCGGCGTTGCGATTGGGGCCGCATGTGGCACCGTTGGGCCTGGCTTTCTATACCGGGGACATGTTCCCCTCGCAGTATCGAAACCAGTTGTTTGTCGCTGAGCACGGCTCCTGGAATCGCAGCCAGAAAATCGGGTATCGGATCAAACGGGTGCTTTTCAATGACGAAGGTGAAGTGCAGGGACAGGAAGTGTTCATCAAGGGCTGGCTGCAGGGTGAAGACAGCTGGGGCCGTCCCAATGACGTGCTGGTCATGCCCGACGGCGCCCTGCTGATTTCGGATGACGAGGCCGGAGTCATCTACCGGGTCAGCTACCGGCCCTGAATCCAGGCCCATGGAAAAACTCCCGATTTCCGGCGTCGTACTCACCCAGGATGAAGCCGTCAACATCAGCCGCTGCCTGCAGAGTCTCGACCTGTGCGATGAGCTGCTGGTGGTGGATTCCGGCAGCGCCGACGACACAATTCCCATCGCAGAATCCCTGGGCGCGCGCGTGCTGAGCCATCCCTGGGAAGGTTACGGCAAGCAGCGGCAATATTCGGTTGGGCAGGCTCGCCACGACTGGGTGCTCTGCCTGGATGCCGACGAGTGGTTGAGCGATGGGCTGGTGGAGGCCATCCGTGCCGAGTTTGACGCGGGGCCTGCTTTCAAGGCCTATTCATTTCCCCGGCAGAATTTTTTCCTGGGCAAGCCGTTGCGACATGGCGGCGACTACCCCGATCGTAAATTGCGCCTGTTCCACCGCGGCCACGCGCGCTGGAACGCGGGCGTGGTGCACGCGGTGGTCGAGGCCGATGCTCCTGCACGGTCATTACACCAGGACCTGATGCACTACACGGCCGAAAACCTGGACGCGGCGGTGGCGAAGTGGGCGCGGTTCGCCAGCATGCAGGCACAGGAAATGCGCGCTGCCGGCGTCAGGCCGTCACTGCGAAAATTACTGATCAATCCGCTCAGCAGATTTACCAAGCTGTATTTCATCAAACAGGGTCTCCGTGACGGGGTGGCCGGGTTTTCCATGGCGGTTATCTCGAGTTTTTTCTGTTTTTACAAATACCTGGAGCTCTGGCGATTGACCAGGGAAGGGGCCGGTAAAAGCTGATGCGGGTGTTGTATATCACCAAGAACAGCGATCGGCCGGAGTCCGCGACCATCATCGGTATGCGCGACCGCGGCATCGAAGTCACGGTGATGGCGGACACGCGCTCGGCGCACGTTCAGCGGATCTTGCAAGCAGGTATCGCGGTGCACGATATGCCGCTGGACAAGAAGCTGGATCGGGCCGCACTGCGTCAGATCCGGCGTTTCGTGCAGGAAGCCGGTATCGATATCGTGCATGCCTTCACCAACCGCACGGTTTTGCACATGGTGCTGGCAACCCGGGGCTTGCCGGTGGCGCTGGTTGCCTACCGTGGCGTGATTGGCAACGTCAGTTGGTGGTCGCCGCTGTCCTGGCTGCGTTTCCTGAACCCCAGAATACGCCGCATCATCTGCGTGGCGGAGGAAATCCGGCAATACCTGTTGGGCCTGCACTTGCTGGGCTTGCGGCTGGACCCCGCCAGGGTGATCACCATCAACAAGGGGCATGAGCTTGCCTGGTACCAGGAAACGCCAGCCGATCTGGCCGAGTTTGGCATTCCCGCTGGCGCGATGGTCGTGACTTGCTCATCGCGGCTACGCCCCCGCAAGGGCTTGTGGGAGTTGGTGCGTGCTTTGGGCCGGACTGACCCGGAAAAGAATATTCACGTTCTCTTTCTCGGCCACGAGGGTAACGACTCGTTGCACGAGGAAATCAGCCGAATTCACCATCCCGAGCGGGTTCACTTCGCCGGTTTCCGACGCGATGCACCGGCCGTGATGGCGGCTTCGGATATCTGTGTGCTGCCGGTTCTGGACGGCGAAGGCTTATCGAGGGCGGTGATCGAAGCGATGGCCTATGCCGTGCCGGGCATTGTCACGCCAGTGGGCGGCAATACCGATTTAATCGTCGACGGAGAGTGCGGCCTGGTGGTCCCGGTGGGTGACGTTGATGCCCTGGCGGAGGCGATGGAGCGTCTCCGTGACGACCCCGGTTTGCGCCGTCGGATGGGCGATGCCGCGAGGGAGCGAATCGCGAGGCACTTCCGCAATACCGATACCGTCGATCAAACCCTGGCGCTGTACCATGAGGTGCTGGCGGAAGGCGAAAACACGTGAAGCGTTACCTGTTTTACATCGAGTATGACTATTGTTTCGCGGTGCTGCGGCCGTTGCAGGAATTAATCCGCGCCCGCGGTGGCGAGACGGCCTGGTTGCTGGTGGGCGATGAAGTCCACCGCCATTTCCTGCGTGATGACGAGCGTGTTTTCGATCATGTCAGTGAAGCCATTGCCTGGAATCCTTTTGCTGTGCTGGTGCCGGGCAACGAAGTGCCCAGGTTCCTGCCGGGACTGAAAGTCGAGGTGTTTCACGGGCTGAATTCGGGCAAGCGCCGCCGCCGTGACGGGGTTCAGTACCACTTCATCATCCGCGGCCTGTTCGACCTGTATTGCACGCATGGCCCGAATACGACGCAACGGTTCCAGGAACTGGCCGACAAGCATGGGCACTTCCGCGCGGCCGAGACAGGCTGGTCCAAGCTCGATCCCCTGTTCGATGGTTCCCTGGAAACGCAGCCCCACGACCGGCCGGTGGCCCTGTTCGCTTCGACTTTTACACCGCGCCTGTCGGCTGCGCCGCATGTGCTCGAGACCCTGTGCCGGCTGGCAGAGTCCGGGCGCTGGAAATGGCTGGTCAATATGCACCCGAAGATGCCGGCCGAAATCGTCGAATCATTCCGGGCTGCACAGAGTGAAAACCTGCAATTGGTAGAAACCGACGATGTTCTGCCGTTGCTGGCCGCGGCGGATGTCATGCTTTGTGATACCTCCTCCATCCTGTCGGAGTTCCTGATGCAGTTGAAGCCGGTGGTCACGTTTCGTACGGCACGCCCGGCGGATTACCTGATCGATGTCCAGACCTTGGATGAAATCGAACCGGCCCTGCAGCGGGCCCTGTCGCGGCCGCCCGAATTGTTGAAGAATATTCGTGCCTACGCCGACGAAACCCACCCGTACCGTGATGGCAAGTCGAGCGAGCGTACGTTGGATGCTATTGACGCCCTGGCGGAGAGCGGCGTTGCTGGCCTGCGGCACAAGCCGATGAACCTGCATCGTCACTGGAAGATGCGTCGCCTTCTCAATTACTGGAAGAAATGAACCGGCCCTCGTCCAGACAGGCTGCGATGCGTTAAAGTCCGTTTTTTAGTCCCGCCCCGGAGCATTTGCGCATGACCCTGCTGCACATCATCGTGCTGGCCCTGATCCAGGGGCTGACAGAGTTTCTCCCGGTCTCCAGTTCCGCCCACCTGATCCTTGGCAGCCGCCTGTTCTCCTGGCCGGACCAGGGCCTGATTTTCGATGTCGCCACGCATGTCGGTACCTTGTTGGCCGTGCTGTTCTACTTCCGCGCGATGTTGTTGGAGATGGTGACCGCGTGGCTGAAGCCGGTGGCGGGCCCCGAGCAGGCCCGGAGTCGGGAATTGGGCAAATACCTGATTTATGCGAGTGTCCCGGTGATCGTGGTGGGCGGGTTCGCGAGCGGACTGGTGGAAACCTATCTGCGCGATGTGCGAATAATCGCCATCGCTACCATCGTGTTCGGGCTGTTGTTGTGGGTGGTCGACGTACGTTGTGCACGCGGCCGCACGCTCGAGGACATGAGCCTGCGTTCGGCGCTGCTGATCGGCCTGGCCCAGGCGCTGGCGCTGATTCCCGGGACTTCGCGTTCCGGTATCACCATCACCATGGGCAGGATGCTCGGTTTTGGTGCGGAAGACGCCGCCCGTTTTTCCTTTCTGCTCGCCATCCCGGTGATTTCCGCCGCAGGCGCCTATGGCGTCCTGCGCATGTTGCAGGATTCAGCCGGCATTAACTGGCCGCAGTTCGGCTTGGCGGTCGGCGCCTCCGCGGTCGCGGGCTGGGTCTGCATCGCCGCATTTCTGGCACTTTTACGCCGGGTGGGTTTGCTGCCGTTTGTGATCTATCGCCTGTTGTTGGGCGTCGTCTTGCTGCTGCTGGTCATCTAACGCCCGAAAATGGTGCGCTATCGTTTCATTATGTGCCATAATGGTGCATAAGCGGCGAGGCAGGTTTCAGTAGCGAAATTCAGGGTCCTATTCTTCGGGTAAATGTCCGTCATAATGCAGCTAAAAGCGGTTAAATGCAGTTATTGTCCAGAAAATATTCATACTGCACCCTTACCCACCGATGGCACGACTCCTGCATATATACAATGAACCATTTTGGGTCGTTACCAACATTTAAAGAGGACAAGCAATCATGAGTGCAGCTGAAATTCTCAAAAAGATCAGCGAAGAGAATATCGCTTACGTCGATCTTCGTTTCTGCGACACGCGCGGAAAGGAGCAACACGTTACCCAGCCCGCTTCGACGGTCGATGACGAGTTTTTCGAAGACGGCAAAATGTTCGATGGTTCTTCCATCGCCGGCTGGAAAGGGATCAATGAATCCGACATGGTGCTGATGCCCGACCCGGAGTCTGTCTTCATGGACCCGTTCACCGAACACAAGACCCTGGTGGTGCGTTGCGACGTACTGGAGCCGGATACCCTTGAGGGGTACACCCGCTGTCCGCGTTCCCTGGCCAAGCGCGCCGAAGCCTACCTGAAGGCCAGCGGCGTCGCTGACACAGCGTACTTCGGGCCCGAACCTGAGTTTTTCGTGTTCGATGACGTCCGCTTTGGCAATGACGTTTCCGGTTCCTACTACCACATCGATTCCGAGGAAGCAGCCTGGAACACGGGCACCGAATTCGAAGGCGGCAACATGGGCCACCGCACCCGCGTCAAGGGCGGCTATTTTCCGGTGCCGCCGGTGGATTCGCTGCACGACCTGCGGGCCGAAATGTGTGACGTGCTGACCGGCATGGGTATCGATGTCGAAGTGCATCATCACGAGGTGGGTACGGCCGGGCAGTGTGAGATTGGCACGCGTTTTTCCACGCTGACGCGGAAAGCCGATGAGTTACTGATGTTCAAGTACGCGGTGCACAGCGTGGCGCACCGTGACGGTCGCACGGCCACTTTCATGCCCAAACCGCTGGTGGGTGACAATGGCTCCGGGATGCACGTTCACCAGTCCCTCTCCAAGGATGGTGTGAACCTGTTTTCTGGTGAAGAGTACGGCGGCCTGTCGATGACGGCGCTGCACTACATTGGCGGCATCTTCAAACATGCCCGCGCCATCAACGCATTTGCGAACTCGACCACCAACAGCTATAAGCGCCTGGTGCCTGGTTTCGAAGCGCCGGTCATGCTGGCCTACTCCGCACGCAACCGTTCCGCCTCCTGCCGCATCCCGCATGTGCCGAGTCCGAAAGGGCGCCGCATCGAGGTCCGTTTCGGCGATCCGGCCGGCAATGGCTACCTGACCTTCGCCGCCATGCTGATGGCCGGCATCGACGGCATCGTCAACAAGATCAGCCCGGGAGCCCCCCTGGACAAGGACCTTTACGACCTGCCGCCGGAAGAGGAGAAGAGCATTCCCACCGTCTGTCACAGTCTTGACCAGGCGTTGACTGCACTGGATCAGGATCGCGAGTTCCTGAAAGCGGGCGGCGTATTCACGGATGACCTGATCGATGCGTATATCGCGCTCAAGATGGATGAGGTGACGCGGTTCCGCATGTCTACTCATCCGGTTGAGTTCGACATGTACTATTCTCTGTAAGGGCACTGCCGGCAGTGATTTTGCGGCAGTTCCAGGGACACCGGCCGGGAATTATCCCGGCCGGGACAGATAGGGAGCATTGCCAATGAACACGCAATCAGCCGGCGCTTTTCTGATTTTTCTGACCTGCCTCATGCTGGCGCTTTCGGGCGCAGCCCAAGGCGAGGTTTACAAGACGGTGGACAAGGATGGCAACGTCATTTACACCGACCAACCGCCTGAGCCCGGCGCCGAACCCATGGAGCTGCCGGGTCTCAGTATTATCGAGAGCGTGCCGATGAAGCCGCCGGCCGCTACCGCGGGCGCAGCCGGTGAAGGCGAGGAAGTGGTGACCAACATCCGTGAACTGCGCCGCGGATATCGGGACTTCAGGATTACCAGCCCGGCTCAGGATCAATGGATCGAAGGCGAAGGCAATAGCGTCACGATCAATTGGGACAGCCGCTACGCCTTACAGCCTGGAATGATGGTGATCATTTCAGTTGATGGGAAAGCGATGGAGCCGACCACCGCTTCTTCGTTGGTGTTGAACGAGGTGGATCGTGGAGAGCATAGCGTCAGTGCGCAGATCGTGGACGCCCAGAACCGCAAGATTGCGACCGCCTCGCCCGTGACTTTTCACGTGCGGCAGTTCTCACAGAATTTCAATCGAACCCCGGTGCCTACGCCGCAGCGGCGGTGACCTGAACGAAGGCATGCTCGATACCCTTGACACGGCAGTATTGGAACTGGATGACGGCAATCGGATTCTCCGGATGAACCAGGCTGCCGAGGCCTGTCTCGGGGTGGGCCGGGATCGCGTGACGGGGTCGCTGTTGCAACAGCTGGGCGGAGTCCCTGAAGAGTTGGTCCGGGCAATCGATGTCACCCGGTCAGACGCCAATCGCCGACATCTTCGCGAGTGCCGAATGGCCGGCGGCCTGTACGAATGCACCCTCCAGGCACTTCCCGACGGACGGGTGCTGGCCGAGTTGTACGACATGCAGATGGAGCAGCAATTTCTGCAGCTCCAGCAGCGCGAAGTGCAGACCGGCATGCTCGATTTATTGCGACGGAATCTCGGTCATGAACTGCGCAACCCGCTGGGTGGTATCCGGGGTGCTGCCCAGATGTTGTCTGCAGAGCTGCAGGACCAGGAGCTGGGCACCTTGGCGCGACTGATCATGCGCGAGGTCGATCGCATCGAGGAATTGATCCAGCGGTTCGGGCAACCGCGGCTGAGCCGTAGCAAAGCGGACGTACACCAGGTGATCGACGAGGCCGTGGACTTGCTCCAGGCCGAGTCAGGTGGCAGCGTGAAAATCGAGCGCGATTACGACCCGAGTATCCCCACCGTGCCGGGCGATGCCTCAGCGTTGCGCCAAGTGCTGCTCAACCTGGTGCGCAATGCGCAGCAGGCCAGCGCCACCGAAATTCGCCTGCGTACCCGGGTGGAGCACGGCGCCGCCTTGCTGCAGCCAGGGCAGACCATGTTGGCGCGGATCGATATCGAAGACGATGGGGAGGGCGTTCCCGAGGAGTTGCGTGCCCTGTTGTTCCTGCCGCTGGTCACCGGTCGCCGCGATGGTACCGGCCTGGGGCTGGCACTGGCGCAGCAGATCGCGGCTGCCCACGGCGGGTTGTTGTCCTACGAGGCACTGCCCAGGGGTAGTCGCTTCAGCCTGAGGCTGCCATTGAACGAACAGGCACCCGCTGCCGAGGAGACCATCCATGGTTGAACTGGCTCGGGTCTGGATCGTGGATGACGACGAGGCGATTCGTTTCGTGCTGGAGCGTTCCTTGAAGCGGGCGGGTTACGCCGTCAAGGCATTCTCAACCGTGGGTTCGATCCTGACAGCCCTGGAAACCGCCGAGCCGCAAGCCATCGTCACCGATATCCGGCTGCCCGATGCCGACGGCCTCAGCGTACTCGATCGCCTGGAAAGCCTCGGCAAGGACGTGCCGGTGATCGCCATTACGGGTTTTTCCGACCTCGACCAGGCGGTCGCCGCGTTCAAGCAGGGCGTCTTCGATTACATTGCCAAGCCGTTCGATCTCGAGCAGGTGCTGTCCGTCGTGGCAAGGGCCGTGGCGGGCGCCCGTTCGCAGCCGGCGCCGATGCCCCCGACGTCCGGCCACCGGCTGATCGGAGAGTCTTCCGCGATGCAGGAAGTTTTCCGCACCATCGGCAGGCTCTCGCGCACGGCGATCAGCGTATTGATCACGGGTGAGACCGGGTCGGGCAAGGAAGTGGTCGCCCGGGCCCTGCATGAGCACAGTCCCCGGGCCGGCGGATCTTTCGTGGCGCTCAATACAGCCGCTGTCCCGGCTGAATTGCTGGAATCTGAACTGTTCGGCCATGAACGCGGTGCCTTCACCGGCGCGCATGCACGCCGTTCCGGACGTTTCGAAGAGGCCTCCGGCGGCACCCTGTTCCTCGATGAAATCGGCGATATGCCGTTGGCACTGCAGACACGTTTGTTGCGCGTTCTGGCCGAAGGCGACTATTATCGGGTCGGCGGCCGTGATTTGCTCAGCGCCGACGTTCGGATCATTGCTGCGACCCACCAGAACCTGGAAGCGAAAATCGCCGATGGCAGCTTTCGTGAGGACCTTTTCCATCGCCTGAACGTCATCAATATTGCCCTGCCGCCGCTTCGTGAACGGCCGGCAGACATCCCGGCACTGGCTCAGCACTTCCTGCAGGTGGCTGCGCACGATATGGCCCTGGAAGAGAAGCGATTCCGGCCGGAAACCATCGAACGACTGCAAAAGCTTCCGTGGCCGGGCAACATTCGGCAACTGCAGAATCTGTGTCAGCAGATGTGCGTCATGGCGCCGGGCGAGCAGATTTTTCCCGACGACCTGCCCATGGACCTGGCGCAACAGCCAGGCAATGGTGCGCATGAGGGTTGGTCGGAGTCCCTGCGTGACTGGATGCGCCAATCCCTGCAGGCCGGCCGGCCTGAACTGATGGCCGTCGCCCGTGAGCAGATGGAAAGAGTGGCTTTCGATTGTGCCTTGGAATTCACCAACGGCAAGCGGATCGAGGCTGCGCGCCTGCTGGGCCTGGGTCGGAACACGCTGACCCGCAAGCTGAAGGAACTGGAAGAGGCCGCTGCGGAAAGTTGACCCATCGGCGATGCCGTGGGAGCGGTAAGGCGTGAGAGGTGAGACGTCACCTGTCACGAGTCACCACCCTAACCCTCCGGCTTCACCTGCAGCCAGAACGTCACCGGCCCGTCGTTGACGAGGTGGACCTGCATCTGCGCGCCGAACTCACCGGTGGGGCAGGCACCCAGTTCTGCCCTGGCCTGTTCCACCAGGTGATCGAATAGCCGCCGACCTTCATCCGGAGCGGCGGCGCTGGTGAAGCTGGCGCGATTGCCCTTGTTGGTGTTGGCGGCCAGTGTGAACTGGGAGACCAGCAACAATTCACCTCCGACCTGCCGCAGGTCGAGGTTCATCTTGCCTTCGGTATCTTCAAACATCCGGTAGGCCAGCATGCGCTGCAGTAGCCGGTCCGCCTGCGCTTCGGCATCGCCCTTTTCCACCCCCACCAGTGCCAGAATACCGGGTCCGATCGCACCGGTTACACGGCTGCCGGACTCCTGATCATTAACAATCACGCTGGCTTCCGATACTCTTTGCAGCAATGCAATCACACCATCCATCCTTTCGGCCCCATCAATGGCCGCATCTTAGCAGGCTCCGCCAGGGCCCGGCCGCCTGGCGCTCGTTTCCATGAAACTGTTTCTGCTCAAGTTCTTCATTGGCTTGCTCGGTTTCGTGCCGGCCCGCGTCCTGGGTTGGCTGAGCCGGCCGTTGGGTGACCTGGTCTGGAAACTTTCCAGGACCCGGCGCAACAGCACTCTTAAAAACCTGGCTGCCTGTTATCCGGCGTTGGATGAGGCCAGCCGGGAGATCCTGGCGCGGGACAGCATGCGGCATCTCGCCATGACGGCCTTGGAAACCGGCATCTGCTGGGGTTGGTCACGGCGCCGTCTCGAGCGGCACTTCCTTCCCCCTGAAGGACAGGAGCACCTGGACGCGGCGTTTGGCGAGGGCGGTGGTGTGTTGCTGCTGGCGCCGCACTTTGGCAACTGGGAATTGCTGAACCACTGGATCCAGTTTCACTACGAATTGTTGGCCCTGTACAAGCCTGGAAGCTCACCTGGCCTGGAGGCTGCCATGGTTGAGAACCGATGCCGTTTCGGGGCGCAAATGGTGCCTACGACGGGAGCCGGGCTGAAACAACTCTATCGTCACGCCCGCGCGGCCAACCTGGTCGCCATTTTGCCAGACCAGGATCCCTCGGATGGCAAGGGGCGTTTCGCACCTTTTTTTGGGGTGCCCGCCCTGACCGGCGTGCTCGCTGCGCGGCTCGTGCAGCAAACCGGCTGCCGCGTTCTGTTTGGCGCCTGCCGGCGGACCCACGACTACCGCTATCAGGCGCACTTCTTTCCGGCAGAGCAGGGTATTTACTCGGAAGATCCGGACACGGCGCTGGCTGCACTTAACCGTGGCGTGGAACAGGTGGTGGGCCTGGACCCGGCCCAGTACCTTTGGGCCTACAAACGCTTCAAATCCCGCCCGGCCGGTGAGCCGCCCTTCTATTGAGCAGATTTCGGAAGTATCAGTCGCGCCAGAAGGCCGGCGTCAGCAAAACCAGCAAGGTATAGATTTCAAGCCGTCCTGCCAGCATGGCGAAACTGAGGACGAGTTTGGCCGCGCTGTTCAGTTCGGCGTAATTGGCTCCAACCTTGGACAGACCGGGGCCGAGATTGGTGATGCTGGCAGCGGCAGCGGAAAACGCGCTGACCGAATCAATACCCGTGGCATTCAGCAGCACCGTGACCAGGGTAAAGGTCGCGATGTAGAGGAAGAAAAATCCCCACACCGCATCCATGACCGAGCTTGATGCCTTGGTATCCCCAATCTTGATGTGAACCACCGCATGCGGATGGATGAGCCGACGGATTTCACGTGCCGATTGCCGGTACAGCAGGATGACCCGGATCACCTTCATACCGCCGGCTGTGCTGCCGGCACATCCGCCAATGAAGGCCACGCACATCATCAGGATGGGAACGAACCCCTGCCACAGGTGAAACTCGGTCGAGGTAAACCCGGTGGTCGTCATGGCCGAGATCATCTGGAAGCCGCCATATCGCAAAGCGTCCATGAATGTTTCGTAAGTGCCACTGAAGAAGAGCTCGAGGCTGGCCAGCGCCACCAATCCGGCCAGCAGGCTGACATAGACCTTCAGTTCGGGGTCGGAAAAATAGGACTGCATGCTGGCGCGGCGCCAGGCGGTAAAGTGCAGGGCGAAGTTGACGCCGGCGATCACCATGAACACAACCGCCACCAGCTCTATGGTCGGGTTGTCAAAGTACGCCAAGCTGGCATCGTGAGTCGAGAACCCGCCAATGGCAACCGTGCTGAACGAATGTCCGATGGCGTCGAACAGGCTCATGCCTGCCAGCCAATATGCCAGGGCGCAGGCGATGGTGATGCTCAGGTAAATCAGCCACAAGGCCTTGGCCGTTTCCGTAATGCGCGGGGTGAGCTTGGCGTCCTTGTTGGGTCCCGGCGTCTCTGCCCGGTACAACTGCATGCCACCGATACGCAGCATGGGCAGGATGGCCACCGCCAGCACGATGATGCCCATGCCGCCCAGCCACTGCAGCTGCTGACGGTAGTAGAGAATACCCTTCGGCAGGGTTTCGATCTGGGTGATGATGGTGGCGCCGGTGGTCGTGAGGCCAGACATGGATTCGAACAGTGCGTCGATGTAGGACAGTTCCGGGCTTTCCAGCAGCAGGAAAGGCAGTGCCCCCACCAACGCAAGCGACAGCCAGCAACCCACGACGATCATGAAACCATCGTGGAGCCTTAAATCGCGGCGAACGTGACGGACCGGCAGAAAGATCACCAGGCCGAGGATGGCCAGGATGACCGCGCTGGTGATGAAAAGATAGCCGGTGCCGTCGTGATACCACCAGGAAACCAGCGCTGGCGGCAGCATCATCAGGCTGGACAATGCAATCAGGAACCCGAAGATTCTCTGGATGGCGGCTAGGCGCATGGTCAGATGAAAGTCGCGCTGACCTGGAACAGCCGTTCCACGGCGGGAATTTGCGCCTTGTCCGGCACGAACAGGAGCACGTGGTCCTCCTCCCTGATGACCGTGTCATGGTGCGCGATGATGACGTCGTCCTGGCGCACGATCGCGCCGATCGTCGTCCCCTCGGGAAGGTTTAGTTCCTCGACTGCCCTGCCGACCACGCTTGAGCTGTGTTTGTCGCCCAGGGCCACCGCTTCAATGGCCTCGGCGACGCCGCGCCGCAGTGAATGAACCCGGGCCATGGAACCGCGCCGGATATGCGTCAACAGGGAGCCAATGGTTATCTGCTCCGGCGAAACCGCGATATCAATGGATCCAGATTCCACCAGGTCGACAAACGACGGCCGGTTGATGATGGCAATGACTTTTTGTGCACCCAGGCGCTTTGCCAGCAGGGCCGAGAGAATGTTGGCCTCGTCGTCGTTGGTCAGCATGCAGTAAACATCGGACGAATCGATCGCTTCTTCACGCAGTAATTGTTCGTCCATGCAGTCACCGACCAGAACGATGGCCCGTTCGAGTTCGCCTGCAATCATCTCCGCGCGCTTCGGATCGCGTTCAATCACTTTTACGTGGTGGTCGCGTTCCAGGAGCTTGGCCAGGTTGCTGCCGATGTGGCCACCACCCGCGAGGACGATGCGCCGGATGGGACTGTCCAGTGGTCGCATTTCTTTCATTACCGTCCGGATATGGCGGGTTGCTGCGAGGAAGAACACCGTGTCGTTTTCCTCGATGATGGTGTCGCCGTCGGGTATGACCAGCTCACCGGACCGGTAGATGGCTGCGATACGTGCATCACTGCCGGCAGGCATGTGTTGCCGCAACTTGTAGAGTTTCTGTCCGACCAGGCGGCCCCCGGCGTCGGCCCGTGCCGCCACCAGTTGTGCGCGGCCATCGGCGAAATCGAATACCTGCAGGGCGCTCGGATACTCGATCAGGCGGGAGATGTGTTGCGTGATCAACTGTTCCGGGCTGATCAGCACGTCGATGGGCGAGTGTTCGCGCGAGAACAGGATTGGATTATCGGTGTACTCCGAAGAGCGCACACGCGCGATGCGGGTCGGCGTGTTGTACAAAGTGTAGGCGACCTGGCAGGCCACCATGTTGACCTCGTCACTGTTGGTAACAGCGATGACCAGGTCTGCGTCTTCGATGCCCGCTCTCTGCATGACCTTCGGGTGGGAACCGTAGCCCTGCACAGTGCGCAGGTCCAGGTGATTGGCCAGGTCACGCAGCCGGTTGGCGTCGGTGTCCACGATCGAGATGTCGTTGTCTTCGTGTGACAAACTACGTGCGACGGTCGAACCGACCTGGCCGGCGCCCAGAATGACGATTTTCATGTACTGTCTCCATCGCGGCCGATGGCTTTCGGGTCAATGCCGAGCGCCCGCAGTTTGCGATAAAGGTGGGTACGTTCCATGCCTACTGACTCAGAAAGCTTGCCCACACTGCCGCCGGCTTTCTTGAGTTGATACTCCAGATACTCACGTTCGAATTGCTCACGCGCCTCGCGCAGCGGCAGGTCGAATGAGCCTGGCCTGGCGGGCGCGCTCTCCGGTGATTCGAAGGCGTTCTGTTGCAGGGTACGATCGACTTCCTGCGCTGAGACTTCGCCCTCGCCGCCAAGAATCAGCAGTCTCTGGACCACGTTGCGCAGTTCCCGGACGTTGCCCGGCCAACTGTGGTTGCGCAGGCGGTTGAGTGCCGGGATAGAAAATCCACGGTAGGGCAGTTCCTCCTGGTTGGGGAACCACTCCGCGTAGTAACGAACGATTTCCGGAACATCTTCGGGGTGTTCGCGCAGTGCAGGGACGCTCAGCGGCAGGACATTGACCTGGTAGTACAGGGACTCCAGCAATTCTCCGCTGCTGAGTAAGGCATCCAGTTCAGGGGTGACGCTGGCGATGACCCGGACCTCCAGCGGCCGCGGTTCGGAAGCACCCTCTGGCGTGTAGGTTCCGGCATCCAGGATTCGGCTCAGCAACTCCTGGCTTGCCATGTCCAGCGTGTGCAGATCGGGCAGAAACAGGGTTCCCTGCCGCGCGCGATCCAGCAATCCAGGCGTGTAATCGGCGCCGGACTTTTCACCCAGCAGGTAGGCGCGGGCCCTGGGACCCTGCATCTGGCAATGGTCCAGCACCTGCAGCTCACCCGCGCGTTCGCCCAGGCGGTGAAGATACGCAGCGAGAACCTCCTTGCCGCTGCCCGCTTCCCCGGTGATCAACACCGGCGAGGCGTGCCGGGCCGCCTGCTCGGCGCGCTGTCGCAGCAGTTGCATTTCCGGGCTGTTGCCCAGCGGTTCGGCCTGGGGTTGTGAAAGTACGGAGCGGGCTGTCGTTGCACGATGGCCGGCTGCCCCCAGCGCCTGGCGAACGGTGGCCAGTAACTTGGCCAGTGACAGGGGTTTCTGGATGAAGTCATGGGCCCCCAGCCGGGTCGCCTCGACCGCCGTTTCCAGC
>JAHEFS010000160.1 GCA_024640045.1 Chromatiales bacterium
CGGATGGGCGAGGTGAAATGCGCATAGGCTGCCAGGGCCAGGCCGAAGTGTCCGGTGTTGGCTGCCTGGTAGGTCGCCAGGCTCTGCGCGCGCAACAGCACCGCCATGACCAGGTGCCGGTCGTCCCGGCCCTTGACCTGCTGCACGATCTGTTCGAAATGCCGGGGCTGCGGCCGGCCCTTCCATGGCACGCGAATGCCGAGACCGCGCAGGAACTGCTCCAGCGACTCCAGCTTGTCCGGCGGCGGCGGTTCGTGCGCCCGGAACGGCGCGGCGATGTGCTGGCGCAGCAGGAAGTTGGCTGCCTCGACGTTGGCGGTGATCATGCATTCTTCGATCAGCATGTGGGCATCGTTGCGCTCGTAGGGCACGATGTCCTCGACCGCGCCGCGCTCGTCGAAGCGGAACTGCACCTCGGTACTCTCGAAGTCAATCGCTCCGCGTTGCGTGCGCGCACGGCGCAGGGCCTTGTACAAGCCATACAGGTCGCGCAACGAAGCGGATACCCCGGCGGCGCCGGGCCGTATTTCAGGCTCGCCGCTGACGATCCACTCCCACACCTGGTCGTAGGTCAGGCGCGCCTGCGAGCGCATCACGGCGGCGTCGAAGCGGGCCCGCGTCACCGTGCCTGCATCGTTGATGGACATGTCGCACACCAGGCACAGGCGGTCTTCATCCGGCTTCAGGGAGCACAGGCCGTTGGACAAGGCCTCGGGCAGCATCGGCACCACACGCTGCGGGAAATACACCGAGGTCGCCCGGTTGAGAGCCTCGCGATCCAGGCCGGCGCCCGGCTTCACGTAGGTTGCAACATCTGCGATCGCCACCACCAGGCGCCAACCGTTGCTGCGCCGCTGGGCAAACACCGCGTCGTCGAAATCACGGGCGTCCGCGCCGTCGATCGTCACCAGCGGCAGATCGCGCAGATCCCTGCGGCCAACGGTCATATCCTCGGTCACCACGGCGCCGAATGCAGCCGCCTGGTCCTCGACGCCTTCGGGCCACTCCCAGGGGATGTCGAAATTGCGCAGGGCGATTTCGGTCGCCATGCCGGGTGCGCCGCTCTTGCCGAGGATTTCGACCACGCGCCCGACCGGCGGCTGGCGCTCAGCGGGTTGCTGGGTAATCTCAACCACCACCACCTGACCGGGCCTGGCGCCGCCGGTTTCGCCCAGCGGCACCATGATGTCATGGCTGATGCGCGGATCATCAGGGACGATCAATGCAATGCCGCTTTCCTCGACGAAGCGCCCAACCACCCGGCTGTGCGCCCGCTCGAGAATCTCGGCCACGGCGCCTTCACGCCGGCCACGTGAGTCCAGCCCGATCACCGAAGCCAGCACGCGGTCGCCGTGCAGCACGCTGCGCATCTGCCGTGGCGAGAGGTACAGGTCGGATTCGCCATCGTCGGGGATCACGAAGCCGAAGCCGTCCTTGTGCGCGCTGACGCGGCCGGAGACCAGGTCCATCTTGGCCGGCAGGCCGTACGCACCGCGCCGGTTCTTGATCAGCTGGCCATCGCGCACCATGGCTTTCAGGCGGCGGCGCAGGATCTCGCGACTGATCTCGCTGGTGACGCCCAGGCGCTCGACGATTTCGCGCCTTTGCATGGGCCTGCCCTGGTCTTCCAGGAGACCCAGGATGTCCCGGCGTTCGGGCGCTGTTCCGTCGAGCCGCCCGCCGTCGGGGAAATCAGAAAAGGTATCATTCATGAGTGCATTGTAGCCTTGTTTTTATTGACTTCGGTGCCTATTGTAACTAGAGTACGCACCGATTCCCGGGAACCCCCTTTTTTCCGGGAATCATCCCCAAGGCGGAGGTTCCCCCTTTTCCTCCGCCTTTTTTAAGCCCAGGTGGCGGAATTGGTAGACGCGCTAGCTTCAGGTGCTAGTTATCGAAAGGTAGTGGAGGTTCAAGTCCTCTCCTGGGCACCAGATCCCATAACAACAACGATCAAGAATCAATAAGTGAAAAGCCCCGCATGCGGGGCTTTTTTTTGTTGGGTCTGAGCCTATTTTGCAGGAGTTCTTGCCGCAAAAAAATGTCTCGAAAAAGGGCCCTGACTCCCTTATTGACCCAGGTCCTTGCCTTGATCTTCCGTGAAGGCGACAATCCGCCCTTTGAAAACCGCCAGGAATTTTCTCCATGCTTGACCACCTCGAGGCCGTACTCCCCGATCCGATCCTCGGCATCATCGCCGCGCATGCTGCCGACAGCAATCCCAGGAAGATCGATCTCGGCATCGGTGTCTACCGTGACGAACACGGCAACACACCAATCCTGCAGTGCGTCCTGGAAGCAGAGCGAATCCTTGACAGCACCCAGACCAGCAAGTCGTACCTCGGCCCGCGCGGCGTACCCGGCTTCAACAGCGCCATGCAGGAACTGATTTTCGGCAGTGCCGGCGCCGTGCGGGAGCACAACCGCGTGCGGACCGTGCAGACCCCCGGCGGCACCGGCGCCTTGCGGGTCGGCGCCGACCTGATCAAGGCGGCGAGCCCGGATGCGCGGGTGTGGGCCAGCGATCCGACCTGGGCCAATCACAATGCCATTTTCACCGCCGCCGGCCTCACGCTGGAAAGCTATCCCTATTTCGATCGGCAGAACAGCTCACTGCGTTATGACGACATGATGAGTACCTTACAGGAACGCGGCCCGGGCGACGTCGTCTTGTTCCATGCCTGCTGCCACAACCCCTGCGGGGTCAGCCCCGAGCCGGGCCAATGGGAAACCATCGCAGATATCGCAGCCGAGCGAGGATTCCTGCCCATGGTGGACGTGGCCTACCAGGGCTTCGAGCGGGGTATCGAGGAGGACGCCCTGGCCGTTCGACTGTTTGCCGAGAAGTGCCCCGAGCTGATCGTGGCCAGTTCCTGCTCGAAGAACTTCGCCGTCTACCGCGAACGTGTCGGCGCGATATCGGTAGTCTGCGCCAATGACCAGAAGGCAGCGGACGTCGAAACCGTCATTCACTCGCTCACGCGGAAAAATTACTCCATGCCCCCAACCCACGGTACCGGCATCGTAGACATCATCCTGCACTCCGCCGAACTGAGGGCCTTGTGGTTGGACGAGGTGACCGCCATGCGCGAACGCATCAACGGGCTGCGCCAGGAACTGGTCGAACGGATCGTCGCGGCGGGGATCGAGCAGGACTTCTCCTTCCTGCAACGCCAGACCGGGATGTTTTCATTCCTCGGTCTGTCGGTAGAGCAGGTGCGGCGGCTGCGCGAACAATATTCGATCTACACCGTGGATTCCGCGCGCGTGAATATCGCTTCCTTCAACGACAGCAACATCGACTACTTCATCGAGTCGCTGAAGGCGGTCCTGTAACCGACCACAGGTTTGCGGGCGCTTTGCGCGCGACTTGAAAGCAGTTCTCTGAAGGTGGTGGATACCCCCTTCCAAGACAATCGGGCTGTCGGGAACAGCCGATTAGCGCACACGGATGTCTTGAGCGTGTCATGGAAGGGGGTATCCACCACCTTCTGTCCGCCGGACCTCGATCGCGCGCAAAGCGCGCTCCAGCAGACTAGCCGCAGCCGCCGCCGGTTGCAGCGCGCTTCAGCTCCAGCTTGACCTTGGGTTCGAACTCGAACTCGTAAGCCAGCGGATTCGGCTCGGCGGCCGGGTGCCGCGCGCCGATCGCCGCGTCGAAGCGGTAGGCCGGCCGGTCATTCTCGCGATCACGCAACAGCCGTTCCTGCAGGAACGTGGCATCGCTGAACGTCCGGATCCAGTTGTTGACGCCGCCTTCGAGGATGTAAACGTTGGGCAGGCTTTCGGCTTTGAGCTTCTTCCAGACCGCGGTCGCCGCGGTCTCGTCGTTGCTCATCGTTATAAACACCGTGTTGGCAGGCTCCATGATGAGCTCGCGAGCCGCACTGACCACTTCACCTTCCGGCAGGTGACGCGCGCCCTGGATATGGAACTGGTTGAAGTAGCGCTCGTCGCGAACGTCCAGCAGAATCGCCCTGATGCGCGTGTCGTTGATCAGGCCGAGTAACTCGGCCGGTTCGATCTGCACCGCACGCTCATCCAGCAACGCTGTCTGCCCCGCTTCGATCATGCGCCAGCGGTCTTCGGTGTCCGGCTGGCCGATGACCAGTGCGCCCACGGCAAGTGCGACCAGCGCCGCCGCGCCGGCCGGCGCCCAACGCGGCGCCCGCTGCGCAGTTTCACCGCCCACTGCGGCCTCGAGCCGCTCGGCGCCCCAGAACATGAACAGCGCCATCAGCACCACCGCTACGACCACCACGCCGTAGCTCACACCGAACAACTCGGGCAGGGTGAAGCGGCCCATGTAGGAACTCTCGAAAAAGACCGCAAAACTGCTGACGGTTTCGCCGAACAGGAAGATGCCGGTCAGGACGCCGAACACGAAGAACACGCCGTCGATCTTGCCGGTGGCCATCGCCACCAGCGATGTACCCGGGCAGAAGCCGCCGACGATGAAACCGACGCCCATGATCAATCCGCCGACAATTCCGGGCCATAGATAGGTTGGCGGCACCCAGACCAGGTTGTAATCAAGCAGCCCGATGGCAGAGCTAAGGAAAATCAGTGCACAGGCCACAATGATGGCCGTGAACATCACCTTGAACACGGTCAGGTCCTTGAAGTAGAACTGTGCCGCCAGCTTTTTCGAGTTGCCGAAGCCTGCCGTTTCCAGCACGGCGCCGAACAACACGCCAATCAGCGCGTATACGACGTAGGCTCCGTAATGTCCGAACAGATCCGTGAGCGGAAGTGGGAATGTGGTCATCGCCGTGGCCCCCTAATTCCAGAATCGCCGCAGGAAGTAAGCCAGGGCATAGGCCCCGGCGAACACCGCGAACATGAAGGCCCAGCTGCCGACCGACAACACGGCGCCACCGGACAGAGCCTGCCCCGACGTGCAGCCGCGAGCGAGGCGCGCGCCGTAGCCCATCAGGATGCCACCCAGGAAGGCCATTACCCAGCGCGT
>JAHEFS010000052.1 GCA_024640045.1 Chromatiales bacterium
CGTTTCGAACAGGACTGGCTGAAACCAAAAACGGACATTCCCGGCCTGTACCTGACCGGCCAGGATGTGCTCACCTGCGGGGTGGTGGGCGCCATGATCGGCGGTTTGCTGACGGCGGTGCAGTTGACCGGCCTGAAGGGCTGGTGGCTGGCGCGAAAAATGCTGACATAGACGTCAGCGAGGCCAGCATCTAGACCGCCATCGAAGGGTAGTCCGGTTCCGAACCCCAAGGCATTACCATCGCCGTTACGAAGTCCGCCAGCGCCAGGCAGGCCGTCAGCCCGGGTGACTCGATGCCGTAGAGATTGATCAGTCCGGGGATGCCGTGATCTGCAGGTCCGGAAACCACGAAATCGCGAAACCCATCTCCAGGCAGTGCCAGTCGCGGCCGGATGCCCACATAGCCGGGTTGCAAGCGCGCTTCTTGCAACTCAGGAAACCACTTTCTGATGGCGCCGGAAAATCGCGCCAGGCGGTTTTCGTCGAAGTCATAATCGATGTGCTCTGTCGGTTGCGTGTCCGGTCCGAACCGTAACTGGCCGGCCAGGTCCAGGGTGCCGTGAATACCCAGGCCGCCGGCCTCAGGCAGCGGATAAATCAGATGTTGAAAGGGCGAATTGCCGCTGTAGGTAAAGTAATGACCGCGGACCAGGTGCACGGCCGGAATAGAACCGGCCGGCAGGCCAGACAGGCTGCGGGCCACTTCCGCAGCGTACAGCCCTGCCGAGTTGATGACGGTGCGCGCTGAGAGCGACAGGGGTTCATTACCTGCGAACTGTAACTCGAGTCCTTTGCTTGAAACGCGCCCACTCGTCACGCGCGTGTGGCAGACCACCTGGCCGCCCGCGGCCTCGAGATCGCCCTGCAGAGCCAGCATCAGGGCATGGCTGTCGATGATCCCGGTGGAGGGCGACCAGAGTGCGGCCGCGGCGCGGACTTCGGGTTCCAGCAGTTCAAGCCGGTGGGAATCCAGGCATTCGAGATCGGTGACACCGCATGCTTCGGCATTTGCGCGGATCTGCTCCAGTACTTCTAGTTGTTCCTCGCCGACCGCCACGATCAATTTGCCGATGCGGCGATGCGGCACCCCTTTCGCCTGGCAATAGGCATACAGCGACTCTTTACCCTGCAGGCAGGTGCGTGCCTTCAGCGACCCCGGCGCGTAATGCAAGCCCGCGTGTATGACCTCGGAATTGCGGCTGGAGGTTTCCATACCGATGCCCGGATGTGATTCCAGCATCAGAACGTGGCGGCCTTTACGGGCCAGCGCACGGGCGATCGCCAGCCCGATGACGCCGGCGCCAATGACGACTACGTCGCTTTGCTCTTTACCCATGCCGCTATTCTAAGCGGGCCTGACCCCGGCTGTTGTCGATTCTGCTTTGCAGGCCAACCGCCGCCCGCCTAAGATAGGTACGAATTCAATTTCACCCAGCGGAGAGCGGGACCATGTCAGCCCAGAGGGAACAGATCATTTCGGATTTGCTGGAGCGTTTCGCCGGCGTGCAGGGCGGTCTTTTGCCCCTGTTGCACGCGGTGCAGGAGGAGTTGGGCTGCATTCCGCCAGACGTCGTCCCCGAGCTGGCCAGGGGCATGGGCCTGTCGCGGGCCGAAGTGCATGGCGTGATAGGTTTTTACCATGATTTTCGTAGTGAGCCGGGTGGGGATGCCGTGATTCACCTGTGCCGGGCCGAGGCCTGCCAGGCCATGGGGGCAAGGGCACTGGAGACGCATGCCAAGCAGCGTCTCGGGGTGGATTTTGGCCAGACTACCCAGGATGGCCGCTATACACTGGAGCCGGTTTACTGCCTGGGCAACTGCGCCTGTTCGCCTGCGATTCGTATCGGCGACGACGTGCATGCGCGGGTAACCCCTGAGAAATTCGATGAACTGGTGCGGGGCTGATATGGCCGTCACCGTTTTCGTCCCCGCCGATACCACGGCCTGCGCCCTGGGCGCCGATGAAGTGGCCGTTGAACTGGCTGCGCAAGCCAGGGTAAGGGGTATTGACATGCAAATTGTCCGGAATGGTTCACGCGGGGCTTTCTGGCTGGAACCGCTGGTCGAAGTCGACACCGGTGATGGCCGCCAGGCATACGGGCCGGTGGCGGTAGCGGATGTTGCGGATTTGTTCGATGCCGGGTTTCCCGGAACCTGCAGTCATGGCTCTTCGCTGGGCGCGATAGATGAGATCCCCTGGCTGTCACGTCAGCAACGGCTGACCTTTGCCCGGGCCGGTGTGATCGATCCCCTGTCACTGGACGACTATCGTGCCCACGGCGGTTATGCCGGGCTCGAGCGGGCCCTGGGGATGAGCCGCCAGCAGATCGTCGACGAAATCAAGGCCTCGGGCTTGCGAGGGCGCGGTGGCGCCGCGTTCCCCACGGGGATCAAGTGGCAGACGGTGCTGAACGCGGACGGGGCGCAGAAATATATCGCCTGCAACGCGGACGAGGGTGACTCGGGTACCTTTGCCGATCGTCTGTTGATGGAAGCCGATCCATTCCAGTTGATTGAAGGTATGACCATTGCCGGCCTGGCGGTGGGGGCCACGCAGGGTTACATTTATCTGCGTTCGGAATATCCGCGAGCGAGAAGGGTGCTCGAACGGGTCATTGCCTCGGCTCGTGAACGGGGTTACCTGGGTCAGGGTATCTGCGGCACTGAGGAGGCCTTCGATATCGAAATTCGCCTCGGGGCTGGCGCCTACATTTGTGGCGAGGAAACCTCGATGCTGGAAAGCCTGGAGGGCAAGCGCGGCCTGGTCCGTTTCAAGCCCCCGTTGCCGGCCATCAAAGGATTGTTTGGGCAACCGACCGTCGTGAATAATGTCCTGACCCTGGGTGCGGTCAGCACCGTGCTGGCGAAGGGAGCCAAGCACTACCAGGATTTTGGCAGCGGCCGTTCGCGCGGCACACTCACGGTCCAGTTGGGTGGCAACGTGCGGCGAGGTGGGTTGGTGGAACTCGCGTTTGGCCACCGCCTGCGCGATGTATTCGAAGATTTCGGTGGCGGTACAGCCAGCCGGCGCCCGGCCCGGGCTATCATGGTTGGTGGCCCGCTTGGCACCTACCTGCCGGAGATGCTGTGGGATACCGAGCTCGACTACGAAGCCTTTGCAGCGGCCGGCGGCATGCTCGGCCACGGTGGGGTGGTGGTATTCGACGACACTGTTGACCTGGCGGAACAGGCGCGTTTTGCCATGGAATTTTGTGCCATCGAATCCTGCGGTAAGTGCACGCCGTGCCGGGTAGGCTCGGTGCGGGGTATGGAAATCATCGACAGGATTAAAAGTAATCAGCAACGTACGGAGCAGTTGGCCCTGTTGGATGAACTGTGTGAAACGATGATCGATGGCTCCCTGTGTGCCATGGGCGGATTGACGCCCTATCCGGTGCGTAGCGCTTTGCAGCATTTTCCCGAAGATTTTGGGATTGCCGACAGTGAATGACGAGGTTTGATCGATGGCATCTGTAATTGAACTGAAACCCTACCAACCGCAACCCGACCTGGGTACGCCGGCACCACGTGATGAGGCTGGTGTGGTATCCCTGACCATCGATGGTCAGTCGGTGGAGGTGCCCGCTGGAACCTCGGTGATGCGTGCAGCAGCACTGGCGGGTATCGAGGTGCCGAAACTGTGTGCCACTGACACACTGGATGCCTTCGGTTCCTGCCGGGTCTGCCTGGTCGAGATCGAAGGCCGCAAAGGGACACCGGCCTCATGCACTACCCCGGCTGAGCAGGGCATGGAAGTGCGCACCCGTTCGGACAAGCTCTCGCGCCTGCGGCGCAATGTGGTTGAACTGTATTTATCGGACCACCCCGTGGATTGCGCCGGTGAATGCCAATTGCATGACCTGGCCGCCGGGATGGGGCTGGACGCCAGCCGCTACGCCAGCGAGACGCGCCACCACCAGGGTGTCGCGCCTGATTTTTCCAACCCCTATTTCCGCTTCGACCCGGCGGCCTGCATCGTGTGCTACCGCTGCGTGCGCGCGTGCGAAGACATACAGGGCACGTTTGCGCTGAGCGTGGACGGGCGTGGCTTCCAGTCCAAGATCGTGGCCGGACAATCGGATTCTTTCATGGATTCGGACTGTGTCTCCTGCGGCGCTTGTGTCGAAGCGTGTCCAACCAGCGCACTGGAAGACAAGTCGGTGCTGGAGCAGGGTGTACCGGATCAGTTCACCGTCACCACCTGCGCCTATTGTGGCGTTGGCTGTGCCTTCAGGGCAGAAACCCGTGACGGATCGGTGGTGCGTATGACGCCGTTCAAGGATGGTAAAGCGAACGAGGGCCATGCCTGCGTCAAGGGCCGGTTCGCCTGGGGTTATGCGACTCATGAGGACCGCATCACCCAGCCGATGATTCGTGACTCCATCGACGATGCCTGGCGCGAAGTCAGCTGGGACGAAGCCATTGGCTTCGCGGCTCGCCGCCTGCGCGAGGTTCAGGCCACGCACGGCCCCAACAGCATCGGCGGCATCACTTCCTCCCGCTGCAGCAACGAGGAGACTTACCTGGTTCAGAAACTGGTGCGTGCCGCCTTCGGCAACAATAATGTCGATACCTGTGCCCGGGTGTGCCACTCGCCCACGGGTTACGGGCTAAAAACCACGCTGGGTGAATCAGCCGGCACCCAGGCGTTCAACTCGGTCGCCCATACTGATGTGGTCATGGTAATCGGCTCCAACCCCAGTGACGCACATCCCGTTTTTGCTTCCCGCCTGAAACGGCGTCTGCGCGAGGGGGCGAAGTTGATCGTGGTCGACCCACGCGAGATCGACCTTGTGGCCGGCCCCCATGTCCGGGCGGATCACCACTTACAGTTACTTCCGGGTTCGAACGTGGCGTTCGCCAATTCGATGGCCCATGTCATCATCGAGGAAGGGCTGGAAGCCCGGGAATTCATCGCCGCACGGTGTGAAGAGCCGGCCTACCGGGCCTGGCGCGAGTTCATCCTGCGAAAGGAAAACTCACCCGAAACGATGGCAGCCTACACGGGTATCGATCCGGCGCAGTTGCGCGCGGCGGCCAGGCTGTTTGCCTCGGCGCCGAATGGTGCCATCTATTATGGACTGGGTGTCAGTGAGCATACCCAGGGTTCAACCATGGTCATGGGCATCGCCAACCTGGCGATGGTCACCGGCAACCTGGGTCGCGAGGGCGTGGGTGTTAACCCGATGCGTGGGCAAAACAATGTACAGGGTTCCTGTGACATGGGCTCTTTCCCGCACGAATTGCCGGGCTACCGGCACGTGTCCGACCCGGCCGTCCGCTCACTGTTTGAGTCGGAGTGGGGAACCGAGTTACAGCCCGAACCGGGTCTGCGTATCCCCAATATGTTCGATGGTGCGGTGGCTGGCCATTTCAAGGCACTGTACGTGCAAGGCGAGGACGTGGCCCAGTCAGACCCCAATACCCAGCATGTCGAGGCGGCGCTCACCTCGCTGGAATGCCTGATCGTGCAGGATATCTTCCTGAATGAGACCGCGCGTTTTGCACACGTGTTCCTGCCCGGGTCCTCTTTCCTGGAAAAAGACGGCACTTTCACCAATGCCGAACGCCGTATTTCGCCGGTGCGCAAGGTGATCGAGCCACTGGCCGGCAAGGCGGACTGGGAGGCCACGATGGCTCTTTCCAATGCCTTGGGTTACCCGATGGATTACACCCACCCGAGCGAAATCATGGACGAGATCGCGCGACTGACGCCCACTTTCGCCGGGGTAACTTACGAGAAACTGGACCGCCTGGGCAGCATTCAGTGGCCGTGCAACGCCGAAGCGCCCGAAGGCACACCCACCATGCACACGAAGGAGTTCGTGCGCGGCAAGGGCTATTTCGCCATCACCGGTTTTGTGCCAACCGATGAGCGAACCACGCGCAAGTACCCCTTGCTGCTCACCACGGGGCGGATACTCAGCCAGTACAACGTGGGCGCCCAGACGCGGCGCACACCCAATTCCCGCTGGGCCGAAGAGGATCTGCTAGAGATTCATCCCCACGATGCCGAGCATCGGGGGATCAATGACGGTGACTGGGTCGGCGTGGAAAGCCGGGCCGGTGACACCGTGCTGCATGCGGTGGTGACCGAGCGGGTACAGCCTGGCGTGGTATACACCACTTTCCATTTTCCGCTGACCGGCGCCAACGTGGTGACGACCGAGAATTCCGACTGGGCCACCAATTGCCCGGAATATAAAGTGACAGCGGTACAGGTTACGCGGGTCAGCCAGCCCTCAGAGTGGCAGCGACACTACCGTGCATTTACCGACAAGCAGGAAGCTCTGTTGAGCGCTTCCCGGAAGCGGTGAGCCCCGCTGCTGTCGGTGGGTGATTCGCGGGGTGCTTCCAGGGCCTGTTTTTACGGCGCTTACACTTTGGAGCAAATGCGCTATGCTTTGACCAAGATGCTCAATCAAGATGCGTCAATCAGGAGAGTCAAAACATGAAGTTTTTTGCGATTATTATTTTTTCCTTCGTCTCGGTCCTGTGGATGGGAAGCATACAATCCGATGAGACGGTAACGGGACCGTCGCTTTATCAGCGCCTCGGTGAACAGGAAGGCATCGAGAGCATCGTGCGCAAAACCATTGAACTGCACGAAGCCAATCCAACCATCTCTGCTTACGTCAAGCATATTGACCAGGAATGGCTGATTGGGTCGGTGGCAGCATTTTTCGCGACCGGAACCGGGGGTCCCAATACCTATGTGGGCACCGACATGGTTACCGCGCACGCGCATCTTGACCTGAATGATGCCGAATTCGATGCGGCAGTGAGTGACGTGCTGCTGGCCTTGGAAGCAAACGATATCGATGCGGAATCGTCCGCAGAAGTTAACAATATCCTTCAGTCTTTCCGGGGTGCGATTGCGACCGGGCAGTAAGGCAGCTTAATCCTATGCAAAAACGGCAGACCTTCTCAGGTCTGCCGTTTTCGTTACCGGGTCCGGCGTATGACGCGTTTCGCCACCCACATACAAACCGCAAAGCAGAACGTCTGTGGTACCTGTCAATTCATGGCGCTGCTTCATCCGATGTTTCGACCAAGGCATCACATAAGCTGATGTTGTCCTTGACCACCCGCGTGATGGGAATGTTTCCTTGCCGCGCAATGGAGGGTATGTCATACGAAACCATGGCGTTATCGCATCCGCCAAATTCTATGGTCATTTGTCCGTCGGGATCTTGTTCCATTTTCGGAATGGCTGAGTTGAATACGCCTCCGCTGGTTTTCTCGACAACCAGGAACGCCGTGTTGCCTTCGTATGTGCCATAGGCGGTCAACCAGCGGTGGCCTGCTTCACCCAACACTGCAGTTACTGATCCATCGGGTCTGTCGACTTCGTAGGTGAACATGGCCAGGAACATGAATTTATCTTTTGGGAAGACAGTGATAAAAAACCCCTGTCCGGCAGTGAGGGGGTTGTACCAGGCGTCGGAAACGCCAGCATTGATTTCGAACATCGGACAGGTGGTGGCATACAGGCACTCGATCCATTCCGGGTGGTCGATGAACGGATTCCGGTTGCCCTGGAAGGCGGCGATGGTTTCGTTTCGTGCCCGCTCGATGTCGTCCACGGGGTCCTCGCGATGCCAGGACAACAATACCGAACGGTCGCCGAAGTAGGCGCGGCTCTCGTTCTCGCCGCTCTTTGAGCGATCGATCAGAATGTTATTGTCACTGATGACCAAGTCGGGCTCTGCAGCGCCTGAGACTGTGTGCGTGCCGCCTTCGTAACGTATGTCCGTGTAGAAAAGCGCCCTCGCAATATCACCGCGGCGCCCATTCCACACCTCGAAGATACCGTCGCCGCCCAGTCTTATTCGCCAATTGGAGTCGCTCGGCCGGGAGCCCCCCACGCCCCCGCGGCCATTATTAAAATCCGTGGGTTTTTCCTCGCAACCAATATCCGCACAAAAATTCAAGGGGTACCCCCCCCGGGCAGACTTATACGAGCGATCGCTTATGAATATATGGTGGGCGTCGGTATAGGGGTAGTTGTCGGGACCGTTGATAATGAAACCATAATTCACGGGCCATCCATGGTCCAGGATATAGGTTTGGTTGACTGCTGCCTGTTTGGCATAGCTGGCATTGCGATAAATCGTGATGATGTTGTCGGGGTTGTCCCTGTCTTCCTCTGAAAGCTGGAGAATGTCCCAGAGATCGGTCTCACTTTCAGATTCAAACGGGAAACGCTTGTGGTCATCGATCACCGCGTGAAGTGACGTTCGCATGGCGTCAGCCGAGTTCAGGTTGACCGAGCCGTAATACTCCGGGACCGATTGAGCCCATGCTGTCAGGTGCATCATTGTCAGGCAAACAAGCGCCAGGAGTCTCACTGTCATCATCATCTAATTACCAATTGTCCGAATGTTCGAGCATACACCAGCGGTGAGTTGCCTACTCGCCGGCCATGTCGATGTGTCCTTTTACCGTTCCTCTATAACAATATACAGGACACGGGCGCTGTTGTTGGTCACCGGCGCTGTGGCATATTAGAGGCTGTGTACTTCGACGACAACAAACGTTCCTGGGATCAGCGGGCAGACTTGCACGTGGAGTCCGATTTTTACGACGTGGAGCGATTCAAGCAAGGCCGGGATTCTCTGCAGGAACCTGAGAAATTGATACTCGATCAGCTGGATTTCAAAGATGTCCTGCACCTCCAGTGCCACTTTGGCCTGGATACCCTGTCCCTGGCCCACCGCTACGGCGCGGCCGTGACCGGTGTCGATTTCTCGCCGCGGGCGCTGCGGCACGCACGCCAGCTCGCCACCGAGCTGTCACAGCCGGCCCGGTGGGTCGAGTGCAATATTCTTCATCTGGACCGGCACGTGGAGGAGCAATTCGACCTGGTGTTCGCCTCCTATGGGGTCATCGGCTGGTTTCCCGATGTCGGGTCGTGGATGCAGCAGGCGGCGAAACGCTTGAGTCCAGGAGGGCACCTGGTGCTGGTCGAGTTTCACCCCTTCGTCTGGATGTTCGACCACGCGCTGGAATCCATCACCCACCCGTATTTCAACCGGGGGGTGATTACCGAAGAGCGTAAAGGCAGCTATGCAGCTCCCGATGCCGAAGTAAGCCTGGTCGAGCATGGCTGGAATCATCCAATCGCCGACGTTATTTCCGCCGGTCTGAGCAACGGTCTCGAACTGTGTTCGTTGCGGGAATATGACTACTCCCCCTACGAGATCTTCCACCCCATGCGCCGAGTCGCTCACGGCTATGTGCACGCAAGGCACCAGGATCGTATCCCCTACGTATATTCGCTGGTGATGCGTCATGCCTGATTCCCTCAAAAGCACCGTGGGGTGCTGGGCGTCCGGACAATATGATCAGTCGCTGGACAGCGTCGCTGCTGAGTTGCCGGTGGCTCTCACATACAACCGGCGCTCTCATGTCGTGATGATGGCCACTCCGGCGGATCTGGAAGATTTTGCCGTCGGATTCAGCTTGACGGAGGGCATCATCGAGCGTCCGCGTGACCTCATCTCCATCAGGGTGCTGCAGCGTGAGCAAGGCCTGGAAGTGGCCATGACGGTGGGTGAAGAATGCTTTGGGCGTCTGGAGCGCCAACGGCGCAACCTGACCGGGCGAACAGGCTGCGGATTGTGTGGTGCAGAATCGCTGGAGCAGGCCATGCGTGATCCCGCGGCCGTTCCACAAGGGCTTCGCGTGCATCATGCAGGCCTGCAAGCTGCTATCAAGGCCTTGCAGCAACCGCAACCATTGCAGGCGGCGACCGGCGCCGCCCACTGTGCCGCCTGGTGCGCCACGGACGGAACCATTATCGCGGCGCGGGAAGACGTCGGCCGTCACAATGCACTGGATAAGTTGATCGGGCACCTGGCTCGCCAGGGCGCCGACCCGGCCGTGGGCTTCCTGCTGGTCTCCAGTCGGGCGAGCTACGAAATGGTCTACAAGGCAGCCGCTTTCGGCGCGGAATTATTGATGGCAGTCTCGGCACCCACGGCCTTGGCCATCGATTATGCGCGCCGCTCCGGGCTGACGCTGGTTGGCTTCGCGCGCCCGGGGCGGCACAATGTTTATACTTTCCCGGAGCGTATCGGCGAACAGGATCATGACTGAAACCCCATCCGATCACGAATTGCAGCACCTGCTGCAGATGGCCAACCAGATTGCAGCCAATTTCAACTTTCACGCAGACTGCGAGGAGCGCATCGTTGACCACCTGACGCGTTTCTGGGCCCCATTGATGCGTCAACGGTTGGCCGAGCACGTGGCCGCGGGGGGCGATGGCCTGGAGCCGGTCGTGATCGAAGCTGCGCGCCGTCTGAATCCCAGGTGAAGACCATTGCTCTGTCGCCGCCGGCCGCGGTGGTGCTGGCGGGCGGCCAGTCGAGCCGCCTGGGCGTGCCGAGCAAGGCATTGGTCGATCTGGCCGGAAAACCCATGATCCAGCACGTGATCGGCCGGTTGTCTCCACAGGCGGACCCGATCATGCTCAGCGTCCAGCAGTCCGACGAGTCGCTGGCTGCACTTGGGCGTGAAATGGTGGTCGATGTGGTGCAACGGCACCGGGGTCCCTTAACCGGCCTGTGTTCGGCGCTGTTGCGCCTGGAATGCAGGGGTGTAAAAGACTGGTTGTTGTTGAGCCCATGTGATGCGCCCTTTTTGCCCTCGGATCTGGCGGCGCGGTTGGGCACGGCAGCACAGGAACAGTCACAGCGGGTGGCCGTCGCCTGTTACGACGGTGCGAAGCAACCTGTTTTCTCCCTCTGGCACCTCGACAGCCTGCCCAGCGTGAAGGAGGCGGTGCTGGACAGAGGGCAGGGTGGGCTGATGCGCCTGCTGGATCACCTGCCGCACGCGGTGGTGGACTGGCCGGTACAATCACCCAATCCGTTTTTTAACGTCAATACGCCCGCCGACATGGCCGAGGCTGAACGGCAGGTTGACGACAATTGCCGGAAAGATTGACACTTGTGATTCAGAGACGGGAGCCTCGTCTTGGGTGGTTTTCCACGCGCAGTTGTCTGTCTGAGCATGGAACACCACCCAAGACGAATTCCCCTTGAGTAAAGAGGCACATCAATGCATCACCATCCCGTTGAATTCGTTCCGCTGAACATTGCGGTTCTGACCATCTCCGATACCCGCACCAAGGATAATGACACCTCCGGCGACACCCTGGCCTCGCTGGCTTCTGAGGCGGGGCATCAGATTGCCAAGCGACGCATCTGTATCGATGACGTGCACCAGATGCGGGCCATCGTCTCCAACTGGATCATCGATGACCAGGTACACGTAGTCATTACTACTGGGGGTACCGGGTTGACCGGCCGGGATTCGACACCCGAAGCTCTGCGACCGCTGTTTGACCGGCATATCGAAGGATTTGGTGAGTTGTTCCGACAGCTATCCTGGAACGAGGTGGGTTCCTCCACGGTGCAGTCGCGGTGTTGCGCGGGTTTGGCCAACCGGACGCTGATCTTCTGTCTGCCCGGCTCGCCCAATGCCTGCCAGACGGGTTGGGACATGATCCTGCGCGAGCAACTCGACTCCCGCCATCGCCCCTGCAATTTCGTCGGGCAGACCGGTGCTGGCCAGAAGGGCTCCTGATGCTGAGTGTCGAAAAGGCGATTGCCGAATTACTGCAGAATTGCCGGGTATTGGCTGAGCCGGTTCCTACGCGATTGGGGCAAGCCCTCGGCCGGGTGCTGGCGCAGGACATCACGGCCGGGATCGACGTGCCACCCGCGGACAACAGCGCCATGGACGGCTACGCCTTCCGACATGCCGAATGGCCGGGCCTGGAGCGCATATTGCCGCTCAGCCAGCGTATTCCTGCGGGCCTTCGTCCACCGGCACTGACACCAGGCACCGCCGCGAGGATCTTCACCGGCGCCGAGGTTCCCGAAGGCGCCGATACGGTTGTGATGCAGGAGCATTGTCGCGCTGTTGGTGAGGGGGTGGTGATTGAGAAATGCCCGCTTGAGGGCGCCAATATTCGCCGCCTGGGACAGGACATCCGTTGCGGACAGCAAGTTCTGGCCAGGGGCCGAAGGCTGGAGCCGCAAACGCTGGGGCTGGTCGCGTCACTGGGGATTGCGGAATTCGACACGTTTCGCCCCCTGCGCGTCGCGGTTATATCCAATGGCAGTGAACTGGTGGAACCGGGTGAAGCGGTCAAACCGGGGCAGATCTATAACTCGAACCGTTACATGCTTTCCGGGCTGGTGCGGCGATGGGGATTTGAGCTGTGCGATTATGGAATCGCGCCGGACGATCCGTTCGCCATCCGCGACTTGCTGGCGCGTGCCGCAGCTGAGACGGATGTGATCCTGTCTTCGGGGGGCGTGTCGGTGGGGGAAGAGGACCACATCAAGGACGTGGTCGAAGATCTGGGCAGCATCGACCTCTGGAAGGTCGCCATCAAGCCGGGTAAGCCCTTCGCTTTTGGTCGGGTCGGGAAGACTCCGTTCCTCGGTTTGCCGGGAAATCCTTCCTCGGTGCTCGTGACGGCATTGATCATTGCGCGACCGTATCTGATGACCTGCCAGGGCCTCGGTAATGCTGCCGTCGTCCCGGTGCGCAAACGAGCCATGTTCAGCTCCCGCGGTGGCCCGCGCCAGGTCTACCTGCGTGCGAAATCGGTGGCGGATGGTGTAGAGTGCCACCCACGGCAAAGCAGTGGCGTTTTGATGTCCACGGTCTGGGGAGACGGGCTGGTGGTACAAGCACCGGGGCAGGACATCGCCGAGGGTGATGAGGTCGATTTCATTCCCTATGCTCTATTGGCCTGACACGCGTCGGGCTTTTTCTGTGCCGTACATTGAATGCAAAGGTTTACCTTTATCCTCTAATAAACAGATAAGTAAGGATTAATATATGCTTTCCGATCATGAAATCGCCCGTCAGGCCAACCCCAAACCGATCGTAGACGTCGCCCGGGAACTGGGCGTCGACGATCGCTACCTGATTCCTTATGGAACCGAAATCACCAAGGTCAACCTCGATGCGCTGAATGAGCCCCGCAAGCGGCCGGGTCAGGGCAAACTGGTCCTGGTGTCGGCGACCACACCGACCGCCGCAGGCGAGGGCAAGACCACCACGTCCATAGGACTGGCCCAGGGGTTCAGGCACATCGGCCAATCGGTTTGCTGCGCACTCCGCGAGCCATCGCTGGGGCCGGTATTTGGCATCAAGGGCGGCGCCACTGGCGGCGGTTATGCCCAGATGATCCCGGCCGACCGGATCAACCTGCACTTCACCGGTGACTTCCATGCAATCACCAGCACCAACAACCTGATCTCCGCGATGGTGGACAACTACCTGTTCCAGGGCAATGAGCTGAACCTGGATCCACGTACCATTGCCTGGCGCCGTTGCATGGACATGAATGACCGCAGCCTGCGGAACATCGTGCTGGGGTTGGGCGGCAAGATGCAGGGCATTCCTCGCCAGGGCGGTTTCGACATTACCGCCGCTTCGGAGATCATGGCGATCTTCTGCCTGGCGAGAAGCATGGACGATCTGCATGACCGGCTCGAGCGGATTTTCATCGGTTTTACCTACGATGGGGAACCGGTCTACCTGAAGGCCCTCAACGTAACGGGTGCATTGATGGCATTGTTGCGTGATGCGGTGCATCCGAACCTGGTGCAAACGCTGGAGGGCGTTCCGGTATTTGTGCATGGCGGGCCCTTCGCCAATATCGCGCACGGCTGCAACAGCGTTTTCGCGACCCGCATGGGAATGCACTATGCCGACTGGACGATCACCGAGGCTGGTTTTGGATTCGACCTCGGGGCCGAGAAATTCTTCGACATCAAGTGCCGCTCCGCTGGGCTGGATCCGGATGCGGTCGTGCTTGTAACGACTGTGCGAGCACTCAAGTTGCACGGGGGCAAGGACAAGAACGATCTCGAATCCCCCGATGTCGAAGCGGTGCGACGCGGACTGGAAAACCTCGACAAGCACATCGAAAGCGTTGCCAACTTCAACAAGTCGCCAGTGGTGGCCCTTAATCGTTTCGCGGCCGATACGGATGAGGAAATTGCGATCGTCGCCGAGCGGACGGCTGCGCACGGCGTGGCTTTTGCCGAGTCACGGCATTTTTCCGAGGGCGGGCCCGGTTCAGCCGATCTTGCCCGGGCGGTCATGGCCTCGGTGGAAAAGAACCGGCCATTCAAACCGCTCTATGACCTCGACATGACCCTGCTGGAAAAAGTACGGGCCGTAAGCCAGAAGATGTATGGCGCGAACGACATCGCCTTCAGCAAGGAGGCGGAAAAAGACCTGCACATGATCGAGAAACTGGGGCTGGACAAATTGCCGGTCTGTATCGCCAAAGCGCCCAGTTCGCTCTCCGACGACCCGTTGTTGCACGGCCGGCCGCGTGACTTCCAGGTCACGGTACGTAACATCCAGGTCAATTCCGGTTCCGGCTTTTTGGTCGTGTTGACCGGCAGCATCCTGCGCATGCCAGGTCTGCCCAAGAGCCCGCAGGCGTTGAGGGTCAAGCTGAATGCTGACGGCACGGTCGAGGGTGTTTCCTAGAGGGTGAAAATGATCACGCGCTCATGACACGGCGGCCCGGTTTTGCCGGGCCGGTCACTCCAGCATGAAACTCGCCGAACAGTCGGCGACCAGGTCGCCGCCTTCCGCCAGGCGCGCTTCGCCTTTGAGCGTGACCAGCCGGCGGCGCTCGTTTTCCACGCGGCTTGTCAGTTCGATGGTTTCACCAACCCGCAGCGCTCGCCGGTAACGGATCTCGCACTTTGCGGTATAGGCCTTGATGCCCTGCAGGTAGAGCAGGTTCGCCATGACGTCATCGAGTGCAGAAAAGATGATGCCGCCATGGACCGTGTCGTTGAAGCCAACGTGATATTTTCCGGGCGTGAAGCGTCCGCTGCAGGTTCCGTCGGCCACGGTGAAGTCGATCTTGAGGCCAATCGGGTTGTCAGGCCCGCAGGCGAAACAACGGGTGGCGGTGCCGAGCAGGGGATTGTCCGTCACGGTTCAGGTTCCTCTTGGCTGTCAGGCGCCGGAGTTCACGCTATCATTCCGGCTTGATGAATCATTTTGCCGTCTGAAGACTTTCGATGCCACTGGTTGCCCACAACAAATTACCCACTTTCGCCCGTCTGAAAAAGTTCGGCCTGGAAATTATGGATGTCGATGCTGCCGTACACCAGGACATCCGCGAACTTCATATCGGCTTGCTCAACATGATGCCCGACGCGGCGCTGACCGCAACCGAGCACCAGTTCATCAACCTGGTCGGAAATTGCAACAAGATTGCCCAGTTTTACGTGTACCCGTTCTCGTTGCCGGAACTCAACCGCGGCGCCCGGGCCGCAGCGCACATCCGTGAACACTATTTCGATTTTGAGCAATTACGTGAACAGGGTCTGGATGCCCTGATCATCACGGGCGCAAACGTCGCCAACCCGTCATTACAGAAGGAACCCTTCTGGTCGCCCTTGATGGAAGTGGTGGACTGGGCAGAACATAACGTCACGTCGATTCTGTGCTCCTGCCTGGCCACCCACGCGGTTGTCAGGCATCACCACGGCATCGAGCGCCAGCCGCTGCCCGGCAAGCGCTGGGGCGTGTACAGTCACCGGGTGACCTGGCCGGAGCACCCCCTGGTGAGGGATATCAATACCCGTTTCGATGCACCACACTCGCGCTTTAACGACGTCAGCAGGGAACAGTTGGAGGCCGCTGGACTGGTCGTGCTGGCGGACAGTGCCGAGGCGGGTGTCCACCTGGCGGTCAGCCCGGACCTCTTTCGTATCGTGTATTTCCAGGGGCATCCGGAGTACGACGCGCACAGCCTGTTGAAGGAGTACCGGCGCGAGGTGGTTCGTTACCTGGACGGAGAACTGGACCGGCCGCCGCCGTTTCCCGAGCATTACTTCAACACCAACGCCCGGGAGTTGGCGAGGAGCTTTCTGCGCAACGTGGAGACCAGCGCCGACCCGGGAGCACTGGCTGATGAGTTTCCGGAGGCCGAGCTCCAGGCACTGGTGGATAACACCTGGCGCGATACGGGCAAGGCCATCGTTAACAACTGGCTGGGCCTGGTTTATCGGTTGACTTCCCTGGATCGCAGGTTCCCCTTCATGGAGGGTGTGGATCCGCAAGATCCTCTGCGGATGCGGTTTGTCGACCACTTATAGGACACGATTTTTTGGCTTTGACCGTGCAGGTGTAGAATGTCGCCTGATCTTTTACGGCGCCCACTGCGCCCTGAATACAACATCAAACGAGGTAAGTCCCAATGGGTTTCAGTACCAGGCAAATCCACGCCGGCGTCACCCCTGATCCGCTCACCGGTTCTATCCTGACACCGATCTACCAGTCCACGACCTATGCTCAGCCGTCGGTGGACGCATACATGAGCAAGGGTTTTTCGTACTCCCGCGCCGGTAACCCGACGGTCAGAGCTTTGGAAAACAAGATCACGGACCTGGAAAATGGCGTTGATACCACCTGTTACGGGACGGGTATGGCAGCTGTGCAGGCGGTCCTGTTGACCTTTCTCAACGCCGGCGATCACCTGCTCGTGTCAGATGTCGCTTACGGCGGCACCTACCGTTTCTGCATGCAGGTATTGAGCCGATTCGGCGTGGATATCGCCTTCGCCGATACAGCTGACCCCGACGCGGTTCGCGCTGCGATGCGGGACAATACCCGGATGATTTTCAGCGAGACGCCAGCCAACCCGACGATGAAGTTGTCGGACATTGCGGCGCTTTCCGATATCGCAAAAAGCGCAGGCGCCGTGCATTGTGTAGACAACACGTTCCTCACGCCTTACTACCAGCGTCCGCTCGAACTGGGTGCAGACCTGTCCTTGCACAGCACCACCAAGTACATGGATGGCCACAACGCCACCGTGGGTGGCTCCGTGACCGCGGCCAACCAGGAGTTGGGCGATGCATTGAAATTCATGCAAAAGACCGCGGGTGTCATCATGTCTCCACAGGTGGCCTGGTTAACCCTGCAGGGTTGCAAGACTCTGTCGGTTCGCCTGGAGCGCCAGTCGGCTAATGCCCAGGCCATTGCCGAATATCTCGAGGCACACCCCAAGGTGGCACAGGTAGCCTATCCAGGGCTGCCTTCGTTCAGTCAGTATGATCTGGCCTGCAGTCAGGCGAGCGGCTTTGGCGCCATGCTGTGGTTCGAGGTCAAGGGTGGCGTGGCTGCCGGAAAGCGGCTGATGGACAACATCGAATTGTGGACCCTGGCGGAAAACCTCGGCTCGGTCGAGTCGCTCATCACGCACCCGGTCACCATGACGCATGCAGATGTCGATCCGGCAGAACGCGCGCGCGTCGGCATTATCGACGGACTGGTGCGCTTGTCCGTGGGCCTCGAAGACGTCGAGGATCTGATTGACGCGCTCGACCAGGCTCTGGCGGCTGCCTGATCCATCGCTTAGCGCCATGTCCGATTTTCTGAAATTCGACACGCTGTCCCTGCACGCGGGGCAGGCGCCTGATCCTGAATTCGGTGCGCGTGCGGTGCCGATCTATCAGACCAGTTCTTACGTGTTCCCGGACACGGATACGGCCTCCTCCATATTCAATCTGGAGCGGGGCGGGCACGCCTATTCCCGCATCACCAACCCGACGGTCGGTGTGCTGGAACAGCGGGTGGCTGCGCTGGAGGGGGGTGCGGCAGCGGTCTGCACCGCCTCAGGCATGGCCGCCACGTTTTGTGCCATCACGGCGCTGCTGGGGCAGGGCGATCACATCGTTGCTTCCTCGCAGATGTACGGCGGCAACGTCAGCCTGATGAAAAATACCCTGCC